>CAIPNN010000311.1 GCA_903866425.1 uncultured Actinomycetes bacterium | reverse complement strand
GGCAACGCCGACCCCCGGGCCATCGAGGTGGCCGTCGCCGTGGCCCGCGCCGTGGAATTCGTCGGCATGCCCGAGGCACGCATCAACCTGGCGCAGGCGGTGACCTACATGGCGCTCGCGCCCAAGGGCAATTCGTCGTACCAGGGCATCAACGCCGCGATGGCGCTGGTGGAGGCCGAGGGCGCCAAGGCCCCGCCGCTGGCGCTCCGCGATGCCAGCGGCACGAACAAGCGCAACCTTGGGCATGGCACCGGGTATGTGAACCCGCACGGGGTGGATGGCCGCGTCACCGGCGACTCGTGCATGCCCGAGGGCATGGAACACATCACGTTCTTCGAGCCCGGTGATGTGGGCACCGAGGCCGCATACTGGGCACGCCTGCGCGAGATGCGTGCGAAGGCGCAACGCGGCGCGTCGTCTGACACCATGCCGCCGGCACACAATCAAGGGGAGAACGGGTGAGCATCGAGGTTGAGATCGGGCCGATGTCGCAGGCGGAGTTCCGCAGGCTTTTCCGCTACGCAGAGGCTGTGACCTCGGGCGAGCGCGCCCAGGGCAAGCAGGACGATCCGCTTCGGGCCATTGGTGAGATGATCGCCGCCAACAGCGGCACTGCACTCGGTGAAGAGGGCTTCCGCATGGTCCTCCCCGATGGCAGCGACGAGCAGGTGTACGTGCTGCGGTCGTCGCTGATGCACGAGGGAATTCCCCACCGTCTGTCGCAGGTGCTGGGCGCCGGGTTCACCGAGGAGGTCACGTGGCACTCGCACGGCGACCACGACCACGAGAAGTCACTGGTGCGTTCACGCAGCGGCGAGATCGCCATGCTCGCCGCCACGTGGGTTGAGATCGCCGTGGTGAGCAAGGACGCCGACATCCGCGAGCGCCTGAACGACTACTTCTTCATGGACGGCCACCACTTCACCGAGATCCCTGTCGATATCGACGACGAGATCCCGGCAGATGAGCGCGAGGCCGAAGGCGTGCCGGTGATGCTGGGCGACGAGTGGGCCATGGTGGCCCGCTACCACGGTGACCTCGAGATCCGCGACCGCCTGAACGACCTGTTCTCGGGCCGACGCGAACTGGGCGGCGCCGTGGACGCGGACGACGACATCGCCTAGCCCCATGGCACCCGGGGACGACCTCACGCCCGAGGAGCGGGCACGGATCGCGCCCTACGTCACCGACCCCATTGGGCCGGTATTCGCGCTCACGCATCTGCCGGAGGCCGTGAAGGGCGCCCTGTTCGCCCGCTACTCGCGGTCGGCAAATTCGGTACGCAGGATCCTTCTCGACGAATTCGTGCCCGACGGTGATCAGGGCGGCATCGGGTCGGAGGTCGGGGCCGATCGGGCGCGCGAGTTCTTCCAGCGCGTACTGGCCGACTACGGCGACGACTCGGTGGCGCAGCTCGGTGGTGCGCACGTGGCCATCGAGGGTGTGAGCAATGTGCTCACCAAGGTCATCGAGTGGGGGCGCCTGGCCAGTTACCTCGAGCAGAGCACGCGGTATGTGCCCTACGACACCCAGGTGGATGGCCGCTGGAAGTACGTGCGGCCGGCTGGAATCGCGGCCCACCCCGATCTGCTGGCCGAATACGAGCGGGTGCTCGACGACGCCTTTGCCACGTATGCCCGTCTCAACACCGTGGTGTTCGACCACCTCATGGCCACCGAGGCCCCGGCAACCGACGACCCCGCCGCCATGCGCGCGCTGCGCGCCCGTGCCCTCGACGCCGTGCGCGGCCTGCTGCCTGCGGCCACCACCGCCAACGTTGGCGTGTACGCCAGCGGCCAGGCGTGGGAGTCGCTGGTGATGCGCCTGCGTGCCCACCCGCTTCCCGAGGCCCGCGAGGTCGGCGACCAGGTGCTGGCGGCACTGCGTCACGTCATCCCCGACTTCCTCACGAGAGTGGATCGCCCTGACCGCGGCGAGCGCCACGGCCGTTACCGCCGGGCAACGGAGGACCGTGCCGCCCAACTGGCAGTGCCTGTCACCGACCGGTGCCTGACACCGGGCGGTGCCAGACACCGTGGGGTGTCTGGCACCGGGTCGGCGGTCCGGCTTCTTCAGTTCGATCCCGATGGCGAGGCGCGGGTGCTTGCCCACGCGCTTTGGCCGGCGTCTGGGCTTCCTCTTGAGCAGGTGCGTGCCGAAGTGCTGGCGCTCGCTCCTGCCGAGCGGTCGCGCATGCTTGCCGAGTGGGCCGATGGGCGCAGCGACCGCCGCGAGCGACCCGGGCGTGCGCTTGAGGCCACCGAGTACCTGTTTGAGATCACCTGCGACTACGGCGCATACCGCGACCTGCAGCGTCACCGCCTGCTCACGCTTGAGGCTCAGCCGCTGGGGGCCACCCTCGGCTGGGAGCGGTCGCCCGACGCCGAGGCTGCCGGCGTTGCCGACGAGTTCGCCCGCGTGCATGAGGCATCGGCGGCACTGTGGCGTCAGGTGATGGACGTGGTGCCCGACGAGGCGCCGTACGCCGTCACCATGAGTCACCGCATCCGGTTTGCCATCCGCATGAACGCCCGCGAGGCGATGCACCTGATCGAACTGCGCAGCCAGCCGCAGGGGCACGCCGCCTACCGCCGGGTCGCGCAGGACATGCTCATCGCCATCCGCGACGAGGCGGGTCATGCTGCGCTTGCGTCGCTCATGCACTACACCGACATGAGCGGGCAGGGCGACCGCCTTGCCCAGGAGCGGCGCTCCGAGGCACGACGGGGAGAGGCATGAGCGAGGAATCCGACCGACTGCGTCTTGGCGGCATGGCGCTGGCCAACGGCCTGCTGGTGCACGGCCCCACATCGTGGGCGGCCGCCGTGGTGGACGACGATGGCGAGGTGATCGTGGGCTCGGGCCCGCGGCCGCGTCTCAACGGCGGGGTGCTGGAGCGCGTGCCCCTCGCCCGCGGCGTCATCCGCATGGTGGAGTCGATGATGGTGGTGCCAGCCGCCCGAGCCGGTGTGCCCGAGGCACGTCTGGCCATGGAAGATCGCCCGGTGGGCGTGATGGTGGTGGGCACCATGGTTGCGAGCGCCGTGCTGCGGCGGCGCATCAAGAACGTGGTGGCGCAGGAGGCAGCGGTGGCCACCATCAACCTGCTGCCCATCCTGCTGATGCTGCGCCTCAGCCCCGCATCGCGTTGGCACGCCGTTGAGCACAAGAGCATCGCCGCGTACGAGCGTGCCGGATCACTCGGCATCGCCACCAACGTGGTTGACCCGAAGGAGCACCCGCGTTGCGGCAGCAACCTGGTGCTTCCCCTCATGGTGAGCAGCGCCGTGGGCAACATCGCCGCGCGCGCGGTGCGGGGCCGCAGGCGTCGCGCGCTGGTGCGCGCCGGGGCATTGGTCGCCGGCATCGGCGCGGCCGTCGAGGCCTTCTCGTTTGCCGAGCGCAACCCGCGCAACCCGGTGTCGCGCGTCATCCACGGGGCCGGCCATGCCATTCAGGCCGGGTTCGTCACCCGTGAGCCCGACGAAGACGAGTTGGCCGTCGGCCGGCAGGCAATGGAAGAGATCCTGCGCATTGAGCAGGCCGAGTCGGAGGTGATGGTGTGACCCGCGGGCGACTGATGCTGGCGGCCGGGCTCATCGCCCTTGCCACGTCACCGGTGGCCATGGCACATGTGTCGGTGCTGCCATCCACGGCAGTGAAGGGCCAGTCGACCGAGTTCACGGTGCGCGTGCCCGCCGAGGAGGGCCTCACCACCACCCAGGTGCGCGTCACCTTCCCCACCGAGGTGTCGGTGTACGCCATCGCCGACGCGCCGGGCTGGACCACCAAGATCCTCAAGCGCCCCGACGGGCGCATCGGTGGGGTCATCTGGAGTGGCGGGGCAATCACGCCGAGCCACTACGCCGACTTCACCTTCCTCGGCACCCCGTTCAGCACCGGGACAGCCGTGTTCCCTGCCTGGCAGACAACCTCAAGCGGCAAGGTGAAGCGCTGGACGGGCCCGCCCGAAGCCCCCGGTGCTGAGAGCACCGAAACCGGAGTTGATGCGCCGGGGCCCGCGGCGGCGGTGACCATCGCCGACACCGCCGCAGAAGCCGCGCCGGCCGGTGAATCGGGCAGCAGTGGCGGTGGCCTGTGGCTTGGCGTCATCGCCATCGCCGCCAGCCTTGTGGCCCTGGCAGGAGTGGGCCTCGTGTGGTCATCGCGCCCCCGCGACCTGCCACCCGACGGCCCTGAGGACCGCCGCTGAGCACGGAGCGCACACGGCTTTCGCCGTCCACGTTCCAACTGCCCGTCGAGCGCATGCGCGACGGGTACTACAGCGATGCGTACTTCACGTTCACCCGTGAGGTGCTTGAGGCCGACAACCACCACCCGCGCGTGCTGATGCAGGTGTTCCAGCGCGAGCACGCGGTGCTTGGTGGCGTTGACGAGGCGCTTGCGATTCTCGCCAACTGCGCCGGTAGGCGCACATCTGACGGCTGGGAGCCCGCCCACGACGCCATTGAGGTGAAGGCGCTGTACGACGGCGACGAGATCGCGCCGTGGGAGACCGTGCTGAGCATTGAGGGCGACTACGCCCTTTTCGCCCATCTCGAGACCCTCGTGCTGGGCGTGCTGGGACGCCGCACCCTCATCAGCCGCAACGTGCGCGCGGTGGTGGATGCCGCCCGCGGCAAGCCCATCCTGTATTTCCCCGCCCGCTTTGATCACTGGCAGGTGCAGACCGGCGACGGCTGGGCCGCGCACGTGGCCGGGGCCATCGGCGTGAGCACCGACGCCCAGGCGTCGTGGTGGGGCGGCCGTGGCATGGGCACCGTGCCCCATGGCCTGATTGCCGCATACGGCGGCGACACGGTGCTGGCGGCAACCCGCTTTGCCGATCGCTTCGCCGACGACCTCAACGTGATCGTGCTCGTTGACTACGAGAACGACTCCGTGCGCACCGCGCTCGAGGTTGCCGATGCCCTGGGCGACCGCCTGTGGGGTGTGCGGCTCGACACCTCGGCCACCATGGTCGACCGCAGTCTGTGGCAGGAGATGGGCCGCTTCACCCCCACCGGCGTGGTGCCCGAGTTGGTGCACAAGGTGCGCGACGCCCTCGACAGCGCCGGCCATGGGGCCGTGCGCATTGTGGCGTCGGGTGGATTCGACGCCGCCAAGATTGCATCGTTCGAGGACCAGGGCGTGCCGGTTGATGCCTACGGCGTCGGGTCAAGCCTGCTGCTCGGCTCAAACGACTTCACCGGCGACATCGTGCGGGTGGACGGCCGCCCCTGCGCCAAGGTGGGCCGCAGCGAGCAGCCGAACCCGCGCCTTGTGACCGTTGCGCTGGTTCCGGGGTAGCAGTCCGTTACCATCGGCGGCGTGCAGTTGGGCCTCATCCACCATGTCGGCTACGTCGTGGCCGACCTCGACGCGGAGATCCCGGTCTACCGGGACACGCTCGGAATGGCGGTGGGTGTGCGCGAGGTGATGCCCGAACAGGGCGTCGAGGCAGTGCTCCTGGGCAATGGCCCGTCGTATGTGGAGCTCATCGCCCCGGTGGCAGACGACACTGGAGTTGCCAGATTCCTCGCAAAGAAGGGCCCGGGCATGCATCATGTGGCATTCGCTGTCCCCCATCTGGAGTCCACCTTGCGTGAACTGGCAGATGCGGGCGTCGAACTGATTGACACCGCGCCTCGGCGCGGGCTGGGCGGGCACCTCGTTGCCTTCCTGCATCCCCGGTCAACGGGGGGCGTGCTCACCGAGCTCGTCGAAGCACACTGAACGCTTTGAACACCACGTCGGAGGCCTGACGCGTGAAGATCCGGTACATCGAGCCAAAGCCCCGCGGGGCAACGATCTACGAGATCGCGAACCTGCCCAAGTTGGGTCTGCCGCTGCTCGCGGCGATCGCGCGCAACACCTACGACGATGTGGATCAGCACATCTACTGCGAGCTCATCCGCGGCGTGGAAGTTGACTGGAACGACGTCCTCAGCGCCGACCTGGTGTGCATCTCCACCACCACCAACACAACGCTTGAGGGTTACGCGTACGCCAAGAAGTGCCGCGACGCCGGCATCCCGGTGCTGTTCGGTGGCTCGCACGTCACCTTCATGTCGCACGAAGCGCTGCAGCACGCCGACTACGTCATCCGTCGCGAGGGCCACGTGGGCTTTGCGCAGTTCATGGAGTGGTTCCGCGGCGACCGCAACCCCGAGGGGCTGCACGAGATCATGGGGCTCAGCTACCTGGACGCCGACGGCAACCAGGTGGACAACCCCGAGGCCCCGCCTGCCTCCGGCGAGGACCTCGACGAGCTGCCGTTCCCCGCACTCGACCTGCTCGAGGGCCGCGAGCGCATGGTGACGCACCCCATCATGATGAAGTGGGGCTGCCCCTACGACTGCTCGTTCTGCAGCGTCATCAAGATGTTCGGCCGCAAGCTGCGCACCCGTTCGGTTGAGAACATGATGACCGAGCTCCGCATGGTCAACCCCGAGCGCGTCTTCTTCTACGACGACATCTTCATCGTCGACAAGAAGCAGGCCAAGAGCCTCTTCCACGCCATGATCGACGAGGGCATCACGCCCCAGTGGACCGCACAGATCCGCGCCGACTCGATCTACAAGAGCAAGCAGACCCTCGAGCCCGACCACGAGCTGCTGTCGCTCATGCGCGACTCCGGTTGCTACATGGTGTACATCGGCTTCGAGAGCATCACGCAGGAGGGCCTCGACGCCTACAACAAGAAGCAGACGGTGGAGCACATCACCACCTCGATCAAGCTGCTTCACGACTACGGCATCCGTGTGCACGGCATGTTCGTGGTGGGTGCCGACACCGACACGCCCGAGACGGTGCGTGCCACGGTCGACTTCGCCATCGAGCACGGTGTGGACACCCTGCAGATGATGATGCTCACCACCCTGCCGGGCACCGCATTCGACTCGCAGATGCGCGCCGAGGGCCGTGTGCTCACCGACGATTACTCGCTGTACGACGGCCACCACTGCATCATCCAGCCCAAGCTGATGACTCCGTATCAGCTGCAGATGGAGACCTGGAAGAACATGCTGCGCTTCTACTCCAAGAAGACGCCGTGGGAGCTGGGCCGCAAGGAAGTGCGCGCCAACATCTGGCGCATGGCCCGCCTTGCCACCGAGTGGAACTTCATGAAGAACCTGCCGAAGGCGATCCGCCTGTGGCTCACCAACCGTCCGTCGGAGAGCTTCAAGCTCATCCGCACCACCATCTCGCAGCGCGGCATGCGCACCATCTACGAGACGCTGGGTGTGGCCATCTTCCGTTCGTACGGCCGCAAGCAGCTGCTCAAGTTCACCGACCAGCCTGAGTCGATGGAGCACCTCGACGCCATCCGTCGTCTGCCCGCCTGGACCCCGCCGGAGACCCCGGAGGGTGGCCAGCAGTCCGACTCGCTGAAGGTGCTTTCGTGAGTCGACGGGTTGAGCTGGGTCTCGAAGGCGGCGGTGTGCTGCTGGTGACGGTGGATGATTCCGACGTCACCGCACTCAGCGCCGCCTACGCGGGCGATGGTGGGTTTCACCAGGTCACCTCCGAGGAGGGCGACAACGTGGTGAACCTGAGCAAGGTCACCTACCTGCGGGTGCTGCCCGGCGAGGCCAAGAGCCGCCTGGGCTTCGGCGGGGGTTCCTGAGCTGCAACTCGGCCTGCTTGGCCTGACCAACTCCGGCAAGACCGCCCTGTTCAACTTGGTGACGGGCGGTCAGGCCGAGGTTGCGTCCTACCCCTTCACCACCCGCGAGCCCAACCGCGGTGTGGCCGACGTGCCCGACGCGCGCATCGACGCCATCGCCGATGTGCAGGACATCCCCAACCGCGTGTGCGCACAGGTTGAGGTGGTCGACATCGCCGGCCTCAGCGAGGGTGCCGGCAAGGGTGAGGGCATGGGCGGCGCAGCACTTGGGCGCATCCGCGAACTGGAAGCCACGGTGCACGTGGTGCGCGGGTTCGCCAACGCCGAGGTGCCCCACCCGCTCGAGCGCATCGACCCGCTGGGCGACATGGAGGCCGTCGACACCGAGCTCATTCTCGCCGACGCCGATCAGGTGGCCCGTCGCGAGGAGAAGGTGCAGAAGGGCGTACGTGCCGGCGACCCCGACGCCAAGGCCGAGGCCGCGGCGCTCGAGGCCATCACCGCATGGCTCGGCGACGGCAAGCCCATCCGCACCATGGACAACGAAGACGCCGTGGCGGTTGCCACCGGCATGGGCCTGCTCACCGCGAAGCCCACGCTGTATCTCATCAACACTGACGACCCGGGCGACCCTCCCGCCGACATCGTGGCCTACGCCGAGGCACAGGGCGCGCAGGCGCTGGCGCTGCCGGTGGGCGTTGAGCTTGAACTGGCCGAGATGGACCCCGCCGATGCCGCGGAGTTCGCAGAGGAGATGGGCCTGGGTGCCACCCGCGGCGCCGACGCCCTCATCCAGGCCGGCTACCGCCTGCTCGACTTGGTCACATTCTTCACCGGCTCAGGCCCGCCCGAGGCGCGGGCCTGGCCCATTCGCCGCGGCACCCCGGCCGATCAGGCCGCCGGCAAGATCCACAGCGACATGGAGCGCGGCTTCATCCGTGCCGAAGTCGTCGCGTGGGACAAGCTGGTGGAGTGCGGATCGTTCAGCAAGGCGCGTGAACAGGCACTTGCCCGCATGGAGGGCAAGGATTACATCGTGCAAGAAGGCGATGTGATGCAGATCCGCTTCAACGTCTAGACCGAGCGCCCCGCGATGATCATCCGCACCATGACCCCCGACGACATGTCGCTGGTGCTCAGCTGGGCCGCGGCCGAGGGCTGGAACCCGGGCGCTGGGGATGGCCGGTACTTCCTGGCCACCGATCCTGACGGGTTCTTCGTGGCCGAAGACGCCGGCGCGGTGGTGGGCAGCATCTCGATGCCCCGATTCGGGCCGGAATATGCCTTCTGCGGCATGTACATCGTGCGACCCGACTACCGGGGCGGCACAGCCGGGCTTCGCCTTGCGCGCGCGGCCAGTGACTATGCCCAGGGGCGCATCGTCGGCACCGACGGGGTGCTTGAGAACGTGCACGCGTACGAGCGCCTGGGGTTCCAGGCGGTGCATTCCCACCACCGGCACTCAGGCATCCCCACCCCCGCAGAGCACGACCACATCAGGCCCGGCGACACCGTGGACATCGAGGCGCTTCTCGCCATCGACGATGCCTGCTTCCCCGGCGAGCGGCGCGACTTCATGCGCGCCTGGCTCGGTGCCCCGCACATCGTGCGTGCGTCGGTTGATGCCGGTGGTGTGCCCGACGGCTTCGGCGTGGCCCGCGAGGCCGCCGACGGCTGGCGCATCGGGCCGCTCTACGCCCCCGATGCCGGCCGCGCTGCCGAGATCATCCGCTCACTCGCCGCGGCCCTGCCCGGCGTGATGCTGCACGTCGACGTGAATACGGCCAACACCGAGGCCGGAGTGATGGCACGCGATCTCGGCATGGTGCCGGGGTTCGAATGCGTGCGCATGTACCGCGGCGGCGTGCCAGCCCTGCCGACGCAGCAGATTTTCGCCGTCTGCACACTCGAGGTGGGCTGATCGAATAGGGTTTTCCGGATGCTGCCTCCCGGCGACGACATCGAGATCCTCAGCCTGCTCGCAGAAAGTGCGAACGACGTCATCTGGAAGATGTCAGTCGCGGGCGAGATCACCTACGTGAGTCCGTCTGTTGAGCGGATGCGTGGGCTCACCCCCGAGGAGGCCATGGTGCAGCCCCTCGACGAGATGATGACGCCCGAGTCGGTGGCGCTCACGCTGCAGTACTACGAGGAGATGTACGCGGCGCTTGCCCGGGGCGAGCAGCCCCCGCCCACCTACTGGGGCGAGCGCGAGTACTACTGCAAGGACGGCTCCACCGTGTGGACGGAGCTGTACGTCATCCCGCGGTACAACGACACCGGAGCGCTGGTGGAGATTCTCGGCGTCACGCGTGATGCCAGCGACCGCAAGGAGCAAGAGCGCCTGCTGCAGGAGGCACGCGATGAGGCTGAGGCTGCACGCGTGGCCGCCGAGCGCGATCGTGCCGCGCAGGCGGAGCGCGAGCGCATGGCCCGCGACCTGCACGACGACCTGCTGCAGACGCTGGCCGCGGTGCGCGCCGACATCGCAACGGTGGGCCTGAGCGCCGACGATCCCGCCCGCGCCGCGGCAAGCCTGCAGCGTTCGCAGGAGGATCTTGCAAACGCCATCGAGTCGGCCAGGCGCCTGGTCACCGGCCTGCGCCCCCAGGCACTCGAGGGGCGCGGCCTCGTGGAGGCTCTGGACACCCTCGCCGCGGAGTTCACAGGCCGCACCGGCGTGGCGTGTGACGTGGAGTGCACCGCCAACCTCGATGCCCCGTCGGCCGCGACGGAGGCCCTGTACCGCGTGGCGCAGGAGGCGCTGGCGAATGTGAGCAAGCACGCGCAGGCGTCGTCGGTGCACATTGCGGTGTCGCGACCGGATGCCGACCGCCTGCTGCTGCGGGTACAGGACGACGGCCGGGGGCTCACGCTGGGCGACGAGGACAAGGACGGATCGTTCGGCCTCATCGGTATGCGCGAGCGTATTGCCCTGGTTGGCGGCACCCTGCACGTGGCCAGCACCCCGGACAACGGCACGGCCGTGGAGGCCGAGGTGCCCGCCGCCGGCTGACATCTCCGGATTTCCGGAATGTCGGTATCGCCGTCAGTTCACGGCTCGCGGCTAGGGTGTGCACATGCCCCATCCGGCCATCTCCATCGTCGTTGCCGAAGACAACGCGATCTTCGCGCACGGCCTCACCGAGCTGCTCGGTGCGATGCCGGAGGTTGCGGTGCTCGAGGTGGACGGTGACCGCGACACCGCAGTGGTGGCCGTGCAGCGCCACACACCCGACGTGGTCATCACCGACCTGCGCATGCCGCCCACATCAACGGATGAGGGGCTGCAGGTGGCGCAGCGGGCACGCGCACACAGCGGGCGTACCGGCGTCATCGTGTTCAGCCAGTTCGCCGAGGCAGCAGTGGCGGCAACGCTGCTCGCAGGCGGCGAGTCGCGCTGCGGGTACCTGCTGAAGGACAACGTGGCCAACCCCGCAGAACTCCTCGACGCAATCCGGCGTGTGCACGCAGGGGGCACCGTGATTGATGCCGCGCTGGTGCAGGCACTTGCGTTGCAAGAGGCCGCGCACCATGACCCGCTGGCACCCCTCACTCCGGCCGAGCGCGACGTGATGCACCTCATCGCGCAGGGCTACGGCAACGACGGCATCGCCAAGCGCCTCAGTGTGGGCCGATCGGCGGTGGAGAAGCATGTGACCGCAATCTTCCGCAAGTTGCCCATCGACGCCGGCCCCGACGGCAATCGCCGGGTGCAGGCCACGCTGTACTACCTCGCGGGCGAGGCCCGGCTCACGCCCTAGACGCGGCACGGAGTACGGTCAGCGCATGACCACCGATGCCGCCATGCCCATCGTGCGACTCCCGGGTGAGGGCACCACCATTCAGGGGCCTGCGGGCGGGCCACTGGTGTTCAAGGTGCGCGGTGATGAGGCAGGCGGATCCCTCACTGCGGTTGAGAACGTCATCGCGCCAGGCGATGGGCCGCCCCTGCACGTGCATGCCAATGAAGACGAGTCGTGGTTCATCATCGACGGCACCGTGCGGTTTCGGCTGGGCGACGACCTTGCAGATGCGCCCGCGGGCTCATTCGTATTCGTGCCGCGCGGGGTTGCCCACTGCTTCGCCAACTTCACTGATACCCCGGCGCGCATGCTGGTGATGTTCACGCCATCGGGCATGGAGCGGTTCTTCGATGCGTTTGCGGCAACGCCCGACGGTGTCCCGGTGCCAGAGGCCTTCGCCCGTGCTGCTGCCACCGCCGGCATGACGGTGGTGGGGCCGCCGCTCTGGGCCGAGGCGTCCTAGGCGTCGTCGAGGGCCGAGACGCCCTCGAGTCTGGCCTTCACGCCGGCCTCAAGTGCGTTGGCGCGCCACAGCGCCAGTGCCTCGGCTGATGCCTGGCTGATGTGTGCACCGGGCGGCGGGCCGTGGTGCCAGCCGATCACGTGCAGCAGGGCGAGGCGCCGCTCGGCGGCCAGGCCCACCTCGCGCGCGGCGGCGTCGACCATCTGCTGACCGATCACCAGATGGCCCAGCATGCGGCCCTCGTCGGTCTGGTCAACCGTGGCCTCGCCCACGCTGAAGCAGCGCACGTACCCGATGTCGTGTAGCAGCGCGGCGGTCACCAGCAGGTCGGGGTCAACACGCGGGTGCCAGGTGCACAGGCTCTGGCACAGCATGGCTACGCCCACGCTGTGTTCGATGAGCCCACCCAGGTAGGCGTGGTGGCCATTGCGGGTGCACGGCACGGTGCGCCACTGCTCGGCCAGTTGCGGGTCGCCGGTAAAGGCCTCAAGCACGTCGCGCAGGCCCGGGTCGATCACCTCGTCGGCAAGGCCCAGCACGAACCCGAACATGTCCTCGGGGTCGCGGTGGCTCTTCGGCAGCAGGTCGACATCCTGATCAGCGGCCTCGGCTGGGCGCAGCGACCGCACGCGCAGCACGCTCTTGCCACCGCGGGCGGTCACCTCGCCGGTCACCCGCACGCGGTCGCCCTCCTCAAACTGCCCGGCAAACCAGTCGGCCTCGTCGAAGATGACGGCCGAGATGGTGCCGGTGGCGTCACCCAGGGTGAGCGCCAGGTACGGCGATCCCTTGCGCGACATGCGGCGCTCCTTGCGCCGGACGGCGAACACTCCCTCGATGGGGCGGCCTGGCTCCAGGGTGGTCACAACCGTCACCCTAACGGTCCTGTGCGGGGCAGATGAGGTTGAAGTCGCACGTGCGGCATGCCCATCCGGGGTTGGCTTCGAACTCACCGGCCGAGATGCCGTCGGCCACGTCGCGGATACGCTCGATGGCCTCTGCGCGCTCCTGCCCATCGGGGTGCACCGGCGTGTACCCGCCGTCGAGGATGTACTCGAGCACGGCGGCTCGCGGCTCGATTGCCCACGCGGCCTTGGCGCCCTCGATGTAGGTGACCAGCACCAGGCGGCCGGCGTCGGTCTCGCGCTGCGGCTTGCGGCCGCTCTTGTAGTCGACCAACTGGTGCCCACCGGCCGGGTGGCTGTCGATGCGGTCGATGCGGCCGTGCACCACGTGCGGGCCCACCTTCAGCGTGAAGGCGCGCTCCACCCCCACCGGGCGCACCCCCGACTTGGTCACACGCTCCAGGTAGCCCGGGATGAACTTGCGCGCACGCTCCATGGCCTGCATGCCCACGGCGGTACGTGATGCCCCGCGGCGATCCATCTCCACCGCGAAGCGGGCAATGACCTTGTCGGGCCCACCGGGCGTGCCGTCCAGCCGGTACTGGGCCTCAAGGGCCGCGTGGATGGCGTTGCCCACCGCGCGGTTCGGGTCCCACTTCGGCGGCACGCGGTCGATACTGGCGTAGCGGTAGGCAAGCGGGCAGTTGATGTACCTGGCGATGTCGGTGGGGCTCAGGGTGATGCCCGGGCGCGGGATGCGCACGGCAACCGTGGGCGCTTCCACCGCGGGCGGACCGGCCAGCACGTCGGCGCGTGCCAGCACCAGCGCACGGGCGGCCTCGGCGGCAGCGTCTGCCAGCACCTCCGCCTGGTCATTGCCTTCGGCCTTCGCCTCAGCGGCGCGGAGCACGGCATCTTCCAGCTGCGCCCGGGTCTGCCCCACGGCCTCCAGCACCGCGCGGTCGGGGGCCTCACCCACCTCGATGTACGGCGGGTCGCCAAGCGCGGTACGGGCCTCGCGCACGAACTCCGAGGGCTTCTGTGGGTACCCGGCGTCGGATGTGCGGAACCCGCTCAGGTACAGGTGCGTGCGTGCGCGGGTCATGGCGACGTAGGCCAGGCGGCGCTGCTCGGCCAGATGGGCGTCGCGGCCGCGCGGCAGGGCCTCCGGCAGCAGGGCGTCGGGGATGTCGCTGCGCGTGCGCTCACGGCCGGGGAAGTTGAACTGCGTCATGCCGAGCACGAACACGGCGTCGAACTCGAGGCCCTTGCTCTGGTGAATGGTCATCACCTGCACGCCCAGGCGCTCGGGCATGCCGCCGCTCGCGCGATACCCCACGGCCGCGAGGCCATCCAGCCGCTGCACCAGCTCTGCCGCCTCGATTGACGGGTGCAGTTCGACGATCTCCCCCGCCAGACGCTCCAGCGCCCGCAGGTCGGCCAGGCGCGCGGCGCCCTCTGCCCCACCCAGCGCCAGTGCACGGGTGCGAATGCCCGTGCGGTCGAGCACCTCACGCACCAGGTTGAGCGCCGTGTCGCCGGTGGCGGTACGGCCGAGCTCTTCCAGCAGCGCAGTGGCGCGGCCATCGTCACCGAGCGCGGCCAGCGGGCCGCTGATGTGGCGCCCCTCCTTGGTGGCCTCGGCCACCAACTGGGCCGACGGCGCCCATGGCAAGCCCATGGACGGGTCGGCTGCCACGCGCAGGTGCGCCACGGCATCAGTCGGGTCGGTGACCGCCCGCAGCCAGCCGAGTGCCAGGCGCACCTCGCGGCGGTCGAACAGGTCGGTGCCGCCGTGCACCTGATGCGGAATGCCCGCCTGCTCCAGTTCCGCAACCACCGGGCGCCCCTCGGTGCGGATGGCCCGCATGAGCACCGCCATCTCCTCATACGGCGTGCCGTCCTCGGCGAGGCGCAGGATCTCGGCGGCCACTGCGCGTGCCTGACCCGCCGGGTCGGGCGCCTCCCAGAACTCCGGCATGGGCCCGGTGGCCTCGGGCAGCGCCTTCAGCACCTTGGGCTCGCGCATCACGATGGGCGCCACCACCGCGTGGGCGGCGTCGAGGATGCTCTGGGTCGACCGGTGATTCAGCTCGAGCCGCACGATGGGCGCCTCGGGGAACCGGATGCGGAAGTCGGCCATGTTCTTGGCCGACGCGCCACGGAAGCGGTAGATGCCCTGGTCGTCGTCGCCCACCACCACCAGGCTCTGCGCATTGCCTGCCACCAGGTACAGCAGCTCGGCCTGCGCGTGATTGGTGTCCTGAAACTCGTCAACCAGCACGTGCCGGGCGCGCTCTCGGGCAATGGCGAGCAGATCGGGGTGCGCCGAGAGCAGGTCGAGTGCGCGGGTGATCTGTCGGCCGAAGTCCTCAAGCCCCCGCTCGGCGAGCCAGGCGTCGTGCAACCCGAACACCCGGGCGAACTCGACCTCCTTGCGGGCATCGGCGGCCTCCCGGCCACCACGCGCACCCTTCAGCGCGGCATCGGCCCACGATGCGTAGCGCTCCGGGTCAACACGCTCGTCGCGGCAGCGGTCAATGCGGTCGATGAGCCCGCGCACCACGCCCACGGGGTCGCTTCGCAGGTCGTTCTCGCTGAGCCCCAGTTCCTCAAGGCGCTCCAGCAGCACCAGCACGCGCTCCTCGGTGCCCACGGGCCTGAGCACCGGGGCCAGATCGCGGTCGGTGCCGAGCGACCGCACCAGATCGAGCGCGTACGAGTGAAAGGTGGTCACCCGAAGCGTCTCGTGGCTGTCGGGGATCATGTCCTCAGCCCGCTCGCGCAGCTCAGCGGCGGCCTTGGCGCTGAAGGTGAGCGCGAGGATATCGCCGGGGTCAGCGCCCTCGGACACCAGCCAGGCAAGCCTGCGACACAGCACGCGGGTCTTGCCCGCACCCGCTCCCGCGAGCACCAGCATGGGCCCTTCGGGGTGAATGACCGCGTCACGCTGCGCGGGTGTGAGGTCCGTCAACACAGGACGAGGCATCGTACGACCGCAAGCGGACGCCCCGAACCGGCACGACCGATCACGGTGCCAGACACCACCCGGTGCCAGACACCGGGTGGTGTCTGGCACCGTGATCGCGCATGCGGAATGCCGGTGGACCCGACCGGTAGTGTGTCGCCACGTGACTGACGACTTCCGCGGGGCCCGCGTCCGCCCCTTCCGAGCACTGGTCTTCAACCCCGCTGTTGCCGGGGACATGCAGACCCTCGTGGCGCCTCCATACGACGTCATCGGCCCCGAGTACCGGGACGAGCTGGCGTCGCGCAACCAGTGGAACGTGGTGGGCATCGACCTGCCGAGCATTCCCTACGAGACGGTCGCTGCGACCATCGCCGACTGGACCGCGCGTGGCGTGCTGAAGCGCTACGACGACCCGGTGATGATCGCCTGGACGCAGGAGTTCGACCTGCCCGACGGCAGCCACCGGACCCGCAAGACACTGGTTGCCGCCGTGGGCGCCGAGCCCTACGAGACCCGTGTGGTGCGTCCGCACGAGCGCACGCACGCAGGCCCCAAGGAAGAGCGCCTGCGCCTGATGAACGCCACCAAGGTGCAACTCTCCCCCGTGTTCGGCCTGTACCCCGACCCGGCGGGCGACGCCTGGACGGCAGCGGCGGTCACCGGTGAGCCCGAGGCAGTCATCACCGACGACGACGGCACCGTGCACCGCCTGTGGACGATCCACGACCCGGCGCGCCTTGCCGCAATCGAGGCCGCGCTCGCCGGCCGGTGGATTCTCATCGCCGACGGCCACCACCGGTACGAGACCGCCCTTGCCTACCGCGAGGAGCGCCGCGCCGAGGATGGCGACGGTGACGACGAGCGCCCGTACGACTCCGTGCTGATGGGCCTCACCTCGCTCGACGACGACGGCCTTGTGGTGCTTCCCACCCACCGTGTGCTCAACGAGTGGCCCGAGGGTGCCGAGAAGCACATGGATGCAGCTCCACTCGACAACAGCCTCGACGCGCTGCAGGCCGCACTCGACGCGGCCCCGGCCGATCAGGTTGCCGCCGGCCTGGTGCTGGCCGACCGCGCCATGCTGCTCACAACCCCGCGCACGGGCGCCACGGCGGCCGAGCAGCTCGATCTGGCCATTCTCGAGCGCAACCTGCTGGTGCCGGCATTCGGCGGCGACCAGGCGCACCTGGCTCACGAGGGCGTGCTCACCTATACGAAGGACGCCAAGGACGCATGGGACACCGTGCGATCCGGCCGCGCCAAGGCCGCGCTCATCGTGCGCCACATCCCCACCGACCAGGTGGCCGCTGTGGCCGAAGAGGGCGGCGTGATGCCCCAGAAGTCGACCTACTTCTTCCCGAAGATCCTCTCAGGCGTTGCCTTCCAGCCACTGGCCGACTGACGCCTGGAGCGCGTCCTGGCTGGACGTGCTGAACAGGGCAGCCGACCGCGCAGCGGCCGCGGTTGCGGCCATCCCCATGCATGAGCGGGGCACCGAGGTTGGCAAGGGCAAGGGTGGCGACACCACACTGGTGATCGACCGCGACGCCGAGGCGGCCATTGTGGCCACGCTTGAAGAGGCGCACGCCGCCGGTATGCGCTTCGACCTGGTGAGCGAGGAGCTCGGCACGCGGTCGTTCGACGGCGACGGGCCCGTGGTGGTGGTTGATCCCATCGACGGCAGCCGCAACGCCCGCCGCGGGCTGCCGGATGTGGCCATCTCACTCGCGGTGAGCGACGGGCCCAACCTGAGCGACGTACGCGTGGCCGTGCTGCACCACCTCGGCACCGGTGAGCGCGTGGTCGCCGTGCGTGGCGAGGGCGTGATGGTGGATGGCGAGCCCATGCGCGAGCGTCCGTACCGCGGCCTGTGGCTGGTGACCGCCGAGGGCGCGTCACCCAAGCGCCTGGCCGCAGCGATGCCCCACCTCAAGAAGGTGAGCCGCATTCGCAGCCTCGGGTCGCTGGCGCTGTCGATGGAATACGTGGCGCTCGGCAGGCTCGACGGCCTGGTGGTGCTCCGCCCCGGGCGCATCGTCGACATCGCGGCAGCCGACCTCATCGCCCGCGAGGCCGGGGTGCTGGTGCTCGATCAGGACGGCGCGCCGCTCGACGCCCCCATCACCATGGAGTGGCGCGGCGCATTCTCCATCGCCCGGGTGCAGGACGACGTTGACGTGCTGGTGGCCGCCACCCGTGCAGGGAACGCCGCCGGCAAGCGCTGACCTAGGCTTCGGCGTAATGGATCACCATCGCGACCCACACGACGCCGATGTGCGCGCCGTCTACGACAGCCAGGCCCGGCTCACTCGAAAAGTCGGTCGCGGGCTCCTGGTGTTCGCCATCGTGTGGATACCCGCGCTGCTGATCGTGCCCGGGGTGTTCAAGCAGGGGGCCATTGCCTCGATGCTCATTGCCACCACGGCGGCCGTCGTCGTGATGATCATCCTGGAGCGCTACTGGCTGGGACCCCGCGATCGTGAGCGTGAGCGCCGCGCGAAGCTGCCGCCGCCGCCTGGCCAGGCACCGCGTGATCCCGCCGGCGGCATCGAAGGTCTGATCGAACGGTTCTCCGGCCGCTTTCGCAGATAACCGCGATACGCTCTCAGCGTGCAGATGTCCGCTGAGAGCGAACAGTCCATCGGAATCGTCCTCGGAGAGGCGCTTCGTGCGCGTCGCGAGGAGTCTGGCCTGTCGCTTCGCGCGGCCGCCGAGCGTGCCGGCATGAGCCCGGCACACCTCTCGGAGGTCGAACGCGGACTGAAGGAGCCATCCCTCGGGGTGCTCCAGCGCATTGCCGATGCCGTCGGCGGCGGGGCAGGCGAGGTATTTCTCGACCTGGCCATCGCACTCGGCGCGGCCCCTCCCCGCCCGGTCCGTCGCCCGCTCGGGTTCGCGCCCGATCCGCGTGACGAGATCGAGTGGGCGGTTGACCGCCTGCATCAGGAGGACCTGCGTTCGGTTGCCGCGTTCGGCGCCTTCCTCGCATCCCAGAACACCACACGTACAACAACTGAAGGAGCACCCACCGCATGAGCCCGCTCATTCCGATGGTTATCGAGCAGACCGCCCGTGGCGAGCGTTCGTTCGACATCTACTCGCGCCTGCTCAACGAGCGCATCATCTTCCTGGGCACCCCGGTGGATGACCAGATCGCCAACCTCATCGTGGCCCAGCTCTTGCACCTCGAGAGCGAGGACCCCGACAAGGACATCTCGATCTACATCAACTCGCCGGGTGGCTCGGTGTACGCCGGCCTCGCCATCTACGACACGATGAACTTCATCAAGCCCGACGTGCAGACCATCTGCTGCGGCATCGCCATGAGCATGGGCGCACTGCTGCTTGCCGGTGGCGCCGCTGGCAAGCGCATGGCACTGCCGAACAGCCGCATCCTCATCCACCAGGTGCTGTCGGGCTTCCAGGGTCAGGCAACGGACATCGAGATCCACGCACGCGAGACCCTCAACCTGCGTGCCCGCCTCGACCAGATCCTTGCCCAGCACACCGGCAAGACCGAGGAGCAGATCCACATCGACTCCGAGCGCGACCGCTTCTTCACCGCGCAGGAGGCCATGGAGTACGGGCTCGTCGACAAGGTGATCGAGAGCCACTAACGCGTCATGCGTTGCGGTACGGCCGGGCTGCGGTGAATGCCCTGTCGACAACTCGCGGTCGGCCACCTGG
>CAIPNN010000310.1 GCA_903866425.1 uncultured Actinomycetes bacterium | reverse complement strand
TGGCTCACCAACGCCAACGAGGCCATCCTCGGTGGCGACGACAAGGCGGCCGTGGCAGTGATGCTGCATGCGGTTGACCGCATCGTGCGTGAGGGAATCCCGCACGCGGGCATCGAGCTCGTGTTCACGCCCTGTGAGGAAGTGGGCCTGCAGGGCGCGGCCTATTTCGACCCATCCGTGCTGCAGGCCGCGTTCGGCTTCGTGTACGACCACACGGGTGAACTCGGCGGCATCGTCACCTCCGCGCCCACCCATAAAGAGATCGACGCCACGTTCCGCGGTGTGGCCGCGCACGCGGGTATTCAGCCCGAGCAGGGCCGCAATGCCATCTTCGCGGCATCGCGTGCGGTGGGCGCCATGCCGCTCGGCAGGATTGACGAGGCCACCACTGCGAACATCGGCACCATCCGCGGCGGGTCGGCGGACAACGTGGTGGCCGAGGAGTGCATGGTCACCGGTGAGTGCCGCTCACGTGACCTCGACGCCCTCGACCGGCAGTTGACCGCCATGGTCGATGCCTTCACGTGGGCGGGCACGGAGTGCGAGTGCGACGTGGAGGTGCGTGTGAAGCACCACTTCACGGGGTACGAGTTGGCCGAGGACGCCCCGCAGGTCGTGATGGCCCGTCAGGCGATTGAGGACGTCGGCATTGAGCCCCGATTCGTGGCGTCCGGCGGCGGCTCCGACGTCAACGCGCTGCTGGTGAATGGCTTCCCGGCGGTCAATCTGTGCAACGCGATGTTCGCGGTGCATACGCCTGACGAGCGCATCCGCATCGCCGACGTCGACCGCATGGTCGACATCACCTTGGCCATCGTCGCCCGCGCCACCGCCTGAGCCCGGCGTGAGCGTCGAGCGCATCGACGGGCTCGGCATCGAGTCGTCGGAGTCCATCTACACCGGTGAGGTGGTTGACCTGTCGGTGGTGCACTACCGCCGCCCCAACGGGCTGGTGGTGCGCCGCGAGGTCATCGCGCACCCCGGTGCGGTGGTGATGGTGCCGGTGGATGGTGACCACGTGCTGATGGTGCGCCAGCCGCGTGAGGCGGTGGGGGAGTACCTGCTCGAACTGCCAGCCGGCAAGCTGGACGTGCCGGGCGAGCCGCCGCTCGAGTGCGCCAAGCGCGAGTTGGCCGAGGAGGTGGGACGGGCCGCAGGGCACTGGGAGAGCCTCGGTGGCTTCTACACGGCCCCGGCCATCCTCGAGGAATACATCCACTGCTTCCTCGCCACCGATCTCACCCCGATCGAGCACGAGCCCATCCCCGAGGAGGAGATCACGGTGGTCCCCTGGCCGCTGGACGATCTGGACGCACTCATCGACACCGTGCATGACGCCAAGTCGCTCATCGGCTTGCTGCGCCTCGCGCGGACGCTCGGGCCGTAGAGCGCAGCGTCGATGGGCTGCGGGCTGGAGCGTGGCCACATCCGCGGTGCGCGATGGGCGCGAGACTGTTTGCCAAATCTTGCGGGCGGGGGATTTGCGGGGGTATGATTTTGCACATGACCCCTCGCCACGCAGTCGCCCTCGCGGCCGGGGCCGTCGCCCTCGCGGCCGCCGTACCCGCCATGAGCGCCGTGCTTCCCACAAATGGTCGGTGGGCCGGCCAGATCGAGCGTGTGATGTACGACCAGACGGGGCTCTCGACGCCCAACGCACCGCAGGATGTGCTGCTGACCATTCGCAATCGGCGCGTCACGAAGGCCCGGTTCAACTTCAGCCTCGACTGCCAGGACGATCAGGGGCAGTACTACAACGCGTACTTCGATGGGGGAAACCACTTCCCGTCGTCCGCGCGCTTCAACGCACGCAACGTGCTCACGGCCCGGTTCGCCGAGACCGATGCACTGAGCGGACGCACGGGGGCCGTGGTTGCCAAGGTTGACTTCTCGGGGGCCGTGCCCAAGTTCCGGGTCAACGTCGAGCCCACTGCCGGCGACGCCGGCGCGCGGTGCGGTGGCACCATCGTCATTCCGATCAGGGCATTCGGGCCCCGTCGGTAGTTGCTGGGGCTAGCGGTCGTTCAGCCGCGTGAGCGGGAGCAGGGCCCAGGCACCCAGTACCAGCAGCAATCCGGCGCTTGCCACGAGCCCCGGCCACGTCTGGCTCCAGATGATCGATCCGGTGAGCTCGGCCGATCGTGACGCCGTGAGGATGTACGTGACGGGGTTGTAGGTGGCCACATGGCCCAGCCACCCGTGCAGCGCATCCACCGGCACGTAGGCCACCGACATGAACACGGACAGGAACACCACCAGCTGCATGATGGGTGCCGCCTGCACCGTGCGGGCGCGCAGGGCGACGCCGATGGCCCAGCATGAGGTGGCTGCGGCGAACAGCAGGCAGAAGCCGTAGATGACCAGGGTGGATGCGAGCCCCGGCAGCCACACGCCGCCGATCATGCCCGCGATGAACACGATGGTGGTGGTGAACACGCTGCGCGCCATGGCGGCCATGAGGGGGCCCATGATCAGGGCAATACGGGGCGCGGGGCTCGATTGCAGGCGGTCGAAGAAACCGCCCTCGAGGTCGCGCGCCAACGTCATGCCCGAGTTGATGCCCGCGAAGCCAGCACCCATTGTTGCCGCCATGGGGATGGTGAATGCCAGGTACGACGCACCGGCGAACTCGGGTAGTGCCCCGATGCCGTGAAATGCACCGGCCGTGGCCACAAGGATGAACAGCGGCATGACGAGCGACGGGATGAACACCGATGGCACCCGGCGCACCAGCAGCAGGTTGCGGCCGGCGAGCCCCATGCTCACGGCGAACGCGCGCATCACGATGCCACCCGCAGCCTGCGCCTGAGGGTGATGGCCGACGCGGTGATGGAGATGGCGGCGAGGCCCGCGGCGATGCCGATGCCGGTGAGCGCCGTCCAGATGGTGGCGCCACCGAGCACCTCGTCGCGCATCGACTCAACCAGGTACGAGATGGGGTTCACTGCTGCCACGGCGTGGTACCAGCCGGTCATCGTGTCCAGCGGGAAGAAGGCTGATGAGAAGAACAGCAGGGCAAGGAACAGCGGGAACATGCCCTGCACGGCCTCGCCCGATCCGGTGCGAATGGCGAGGTAGACGCCGAGGCCACCAACAGCAGCGGCGAAGATTGCGGCGATGATGACCACCACCACGACCCCCCAGAAGCCCCCCTCCACACGTGCGCCGAAGATTGCCGCGATGCTCAGGAAGAGCAGGGCCTGCACCACGCCGAGGGCCACCGACGCCCCGAGGCGGCCGGTGAGGATCGACACGCGGGAGGTGGGGGACGCCACAAGACGATCGAAGAAGCCGTGCTCGATGTCGGTGGCGAATGCCGCGCCTGCGGTGGTGCCGGCGATGAGCACTCCCTGCACGATGGCGCCGCACACGGCGAAGTCGAGGAATCCACGAATCGGGGGGAAGCCCGGGATGTTGCCCGGTGCGCCGCCGAACGAGGCCGTGAAGATGGCCATGAGTACCAGCGGGAAGAACAGGGCGGGGAACCACGCCTGCGGCAGGCGCAGGGTGGTGATGATGGACCGCCATGCAAGCGCGGCGGTCTGCCGGGTGGCGAGTGCCGCCGCGCTCATTCGCTCACGTCGTCATCAGCACCCAGATGGCGCCCGGTGCTGGCCAGGAAGACGTCGTCAAGCGACGGCTCGGTCAGGTCGACCTCGGCAAAGCGCACGCCGGCCTCATCGAGGGCCCGCACCGCATCGGCCATGGCCTTCGACCCTCCGGGCAGGCGCACTGCGGCACCGCGATCCACGGCACCCGGGACGATCTCGCCGAAGGTGGCGAGCACACGGCTCACGTCATCAGGCGTTGATCCATCCGCTGCGACGACGGACAGCATCGGGAACCCGATCTGCGCCTTCAGCTCGCTCGGTGAACCGTCGGCCACGATGCGCCCGCCATCGATGATGGCCACCCGGTCGGCCAACTGGTCGGCCTCTTCGAGGTATTGCGTGGTGAGGAACACGGTGGTGCCGTGCTCGCGGTTGAGGCGCCGCACCTCTTCCCACAGCGTCACCCGTGAAACAGGGTCGAGCCCCGTGGTGGGCTCGTCGAGGAACAGCACAACGGGTTCGTGCACCAGCGAGAGCGCCAGGTCGAGGCGTCGGCGCATGCCGCCGGAGTAGGTGCCCACGCGGCGGTCGGCCGCATCCACCAGATCAACCCGCTCGAGCAGCGACTCGGCACGGGCCCGGCACTCGGCACGGGGTAGCCCGTGCAGCACGCCCTGCAGGCGCAGCAGTTCGCGCCCGGTCATGTATGGGTCAATCGCCGCATCCTGCAGGGCAACACCGATACGGCGCCGCACCTTGTCGGGGTGCTTCGCCACGTCATACCCCGCCACGATTGCGGTGCCCGACGTGGGCTTGAGCAGCGTGGTGAGCATGCGCACCATGGTGCTTTTGCCGGCGCCATTGGGACCCAGGAAGCCGAAAATGCCCCCGGACTCGACGTTGAGGGTGACCCCGTCAACCGCTTTGACGCCGCCCTTGTATTCCCGGACGAGGTCCTGTGTCTCAACTGCTTGATCGCTCACGTAGGTGAGGCTAGCGGCGCGGCAAGGGGGAGGAGGCGCCGGGCGGCGGCGCTAGGATCCGGCCATGCCGAAGGAGGATCAGGCCGCCCGTCTGGAGCGCCTTGCACGCGAGGCGCACGAGCGCGCTGAGGCGCGTGATCTCGCCGCCGATGGAGGCGGCGCGAGCGATGCGCACCATCACCCAGCCGAGGCGGCCACCGACGCCGATGCGCGCGAGCGGCAGCTGCAGGCCGCCCTGCGGCTGAAGAAGGAAGAGGAGCGGCTCACGCGCGCGGCTGAGGCCGCCGCCCGCGGCGAATACGGCATCTGTGCGGACTGCGGGGAGAAGATTCCCGATGCCCGGTTGGAGATCGTGCCCGACGCCGAGCGCTGTATCCCGTGCCAGCAGGCGGCAACGGGCCGGCGTCGCTAGCCGTCGGTACCTGAGACGATTGGGCGTGCGAGGCGCCAGGCAATCGACACGCCGATGCCCCACACGGCGGCAGCGATGGTCACGTGCGCCAGCACAACCTCCCAGGGCAGCTGGTTGCGCCACTGCACCTCGCCGATCACCACCTGCGCGATGAAGAACGGGATGAACCAGAGCGCGGGCACCACGAGGCCACGATCGTCCCGACGGCGCCACACGAACCATCCGACGATGATTGCCACGATGAGCAGCGCCACGACCGCCCGCACGTGCACGTATGCCGCGTGGTCGAGCGTGCCGAAACGCTTGATGACGTCGGGGTCACCAGAATGCGGCCCCGCGGACGTCACCAGTACGCCGGTCACCAACACGGTGCTGAGGGCGGCGGCCCACAGCACGGCGAGCCAGGCGGCCCCTCGTGTGAAGGCCCGGCGTACGGCGTGCACCGCATCGGCTGCCTGCAGGTATGCAACGGCGCCACCCGCAAGCGCCACGAGCGAGAGCGCGAAATGCGACGCCACCAGCAGGGGGTGCAGGTCGAACACCACGGTGACGGCACCGAGCGGCACCTGGCCCACCGTGCAGAGGGCCGCCACCACCGCACCGATCTTTCCGGCCCGGGTGCGTCCCACCGCGGCGAATGCGATGACCGCCGTGGCAATGACCACGAGGATGATGATCCCCGAGAACATCCGATTGGTGAACTCGATCCAGGCGTGCTGGTTGCTCGCCGGCACGATGTCGCCCGCTTCGCAGAGCGGCCAGTCGCTGCAGCCGAGTCCCGAGCCGGTGAGCCGCACGAGGGCGCCGCTGGGGAAGATGGCCCACAGCAGCGCCAGGGACACCAGTGCCAGCCATCGGAAGCCGCGGGCCGAGGTAATGGAATGCCATGCACGCCGGAAAGGGTTCACGGGCTGATGGTAAACCCGTACCCGCCCGCACCGCGTGGGACGACCGTCCATTCCGGCGACGACGGGGAGCCTCGGCACGGACTGTGGTGGGGCATCGCCATCATCCTCATCGCGGTGATCGTGGCCGTGGCGTTCGGGGTGGCCACCCACGGCGACGGCGACGTTGCGCGTCATGTGGTGGCTGCCCAGGCGATGGGTCCCGAGGGCACTCCCCCGGAGGTGACGGATGACGGCACGCCCGTCGGTACGGCCGATGGTGTGGCATTTCCGGGGCTGTTGGCCCAGCAGGGGTGGCTGCCGGTGTCGGGCCGCACCGATCAGGTGTCTGACCGCACCGTCACCACGGTCGTCTACGGCCGTGAGGGGCGCCGGCTGGCGTACTCGATCGTCTCGGGTCCACCGCTCGGCGCGCCACCGGGGAGTCGATCGGTTGGTGGTCGGGCCCCCGTGGTGCGTGCATTCGACGCCGATGGGCGGAGCGCGGTGATGACGGTGCGTGAGGGGAACTCAATTGTGGCGTCGGCCGTCGGGGTTCCGCTGGCCGCGCTGGTACGCGCTGCGCGCACCGACTGACCCCACGGCCTGCGCCGCTACGATGCCGCGCAATGGCTGACGACCGGGTGAAGCGGACGCGTGCCGCCGGTGGTCCGGCCGACGCGCGATCCCCCGGGCCCGAAGAGGCCCTTCCAGGCGACGCGCTCGTACTGCGCGCAGCGGAAGCGTCCCTCGCCGGGCGCCGGCGGGGCATCCGCCGGTTCACGCCGTTTCTGGGCCCGGCGTTCATCGCCGCGGTGGCGTATATCGATCCGGGCAACTTCGCCACCAACATGGCGGCGGGTGCGCAGTATGGGTTCCTGCTGCTGTGGGTGATCGTCGCCGCAGTACTCATGTCGATGCTCATCCAGTCGCTCAGCGCCAAACTGGGTATCGCCTCGGGCTTGAACCTGGCGGAGGCCTGCCGGGCGCGCTACCGGCGGCCGGTGGTGTTTGGCCTGTGGAGCGTGGCCGAGCTGGTGGCAATGGCCACCGACGTGGCCGAGTTCATCGGTGCCGCGGTGGGCCTCAATCTGCTGTTCGGCATTCCGCTGCTGCCGGCAGCGTTGCTCACCGCGGTGGCGTCCTTCGCGATTCTCGGTTTGCAGTCGCGGGGCGTTCGGCGCCTTGAGGCAGTCATCGCCGGCTTCGTGGGCGTCATCGTGCTGGCATTTGGCGCCCAGGTGTTTCTTGCAGACCCCTCGGCCTCCGATGTGGTGTCGGGGCTCGTGCCCGGTTTTGATGGTCGCGAGAGCCTGCTGCTGGCGGTGGGCATCCTGGGTGCCACGGTCATGCCGCACGTCATCTACCTGCACTCCGCGCTCACGCAGCGCCGCGTGCCCGTGGCAGACGCCGAGTCACGCCGCCGCCTCTTCCGCTTCGAGATGGTCGATGTGGTCATCGCCATGACCATTGCCGGCCTTGTGAACATCTCGATGCTGGTGATCGCGGCCACCGTGTTCAACAAGGCGGGGCTCACGGACGTGGGGGACGACCTCACACAGGTCTACAACACACTCGGTTCGTCACTGGGCAGTCACGCCGACATCCTGTTCGGCGTCGCGCTTCTGGCATCAGGGCTCTCCTCGTCGAGCGTGGGCACCCTTGCCGGCCAGGTGGTGATGGACGGATTTCTCGGGTGGCGCATTCCCGTGGCACTCCGGCGCCTCATCACGATGGCCCCCGCCATCATCATCATCGCAATTGGCGTGAACCCGGTGGTTGCGCTGGTGTTGTCGCAGGTCGTGCTGTCGTTCGGAATCCCGTTTGCGCTCATCCCGCTCATCCAGATCACCCGCGACCGGCAGGTCATGGGCGGGCTGGTCAACCGCGTCGGCACGACGGTCGTGGCCATCGCCATCTCGGTGGTCATCATCGCCATGAACATCGTGCTGCTCGCCCTGCTCTTCGGCGGATGATGCGGCGACTGCTCACCATTGCGGCCGTCGCGCTCTCCGTGTGCGCTGGCGCAACCACGGCCACAGCAGCCGGTCCGCCGCGCGACGTGCGCGTGGCGTTTGGCACACCCATCGAGCAGGCGCTTGCCTGGGGCGCCGCGGCGGGACCGCAGGGCGCGCGCAGCGAGCGCGCGCGTGTGCTGGCTTCAGACCCTGAGGCGCTCCATATCGCCGTGCCGGCCGATGGCAATGGCACGTATCGCGTGGCCTGGTCGGTGCTCGCCGCTGATGGGCATGCCATCGCCGGTACCCGCACCCTCGTGGTGGGCACGCCTGTGCCCATGGCGCCGGATCTTGCGCCGCGTGGCGCCGATGGAACCGGCCCGTGGGGCGTGCTGGCGCGCCTGCTGGTGCTCATTGGCCTGCTCGGCACACTGGGGATGACCTTCACGCGGCGGGCCGTGATGGGTCTGGCCTGGCGATCGGGTGGCATCGCACCCCCGGGAGACACCGACGCCGACGGCCGTCGTGCGCGTGCACTGGCGGTGGCCTCCGCCCCCGTGCGCACGTGGTGGCGCACCTGGTGGGGGCTCAAGGTGGCATGGGGCCTCGGCCTGGTTGTCGGATTGGTGGCGCAGGTGGCCACGCTCGGTATCGGCTGGGGGGCCGCGGGCACGCTGCTCGGCGACACACGCTGGGGTGCGGCATGGATCGCGCTCGCCCTGCTGTCGATACTCACCGACGTGATCGCAGTTGCCGTTCGCCGCCGCGAGGCGCTGCTCGATCCGGGCACGGGGCGCACCGCGGCCCTCGCGATTCCCGCGGCCATCGGTGTGGTGGTGCTCGCGGCATCAGGGCACGCAGCAACCGGTACCGATGCGGGCCTCGGCACGGCATTCAACGCGCTGCACAGCTGGGCCACCGCCGCGTGGCTTGGCGGTCTGGTCATGCTCGCCGTGCTGGCGGTCCCGCTCCTGCGTGCGCTGGGCAGCGAGGACCGGGTGCATGTGGGGGCGGCGGTCATCGTGCGGTTCTCATCGCTGGCGGTGGTGGCGGTTGTTGTGCTGGTGGTCACCGGCGTGTACCGCGCACTGGCCGAGTTGCCGTCGTTCGATGCGCTCTGGACCACGTCGTACGGCGTGGTCCTCATGGTCAAACTGGCCATCTTCGTGCTCATGGTGGTGCTGGCGGCGTGGAACCGCTTCGCGCTGCACCCCAGGCTCGAACGGGATGCACTGGGCATCTCACCGGGGGGAGCCTCCGCACTCGCGGCGCTTCGCACGAGTATTCGTGCCGAGGTCGTGCTCGCCGCCCTCGTGATGGTGTCCGTGGCGGTGCTGGTATCGATTCCGCCCCCGCTGTAGCCCTGACGTCGGGGGGCGATGCGATCATCGCCTCATGACCACCGAGGCCGGAACCGGGCGGGTATTTGAGGTTGACGAAGTGGTCACGGCGCTCGAGCGTGTGATCGGCGAGCACACCCGGGTGGTGCGCGTGCGGGGAGAGGTGGTGAACCTGCGCTCGGGCCGCGGCGACCGCATGTTCTGGTTTCGCCTTGAGGACCCTCGCGATGACGCCGATGCCCGCATCGACTGCTTTGCCTGGGCGACGGATGTGGGTGCGGGCTACGCCCTTGCCGACGGTGATGTGATCGAGGCGGTGGCCCGCCCCGAGTTCTCGCGACGCGACGGGCGGCTCATCGTGCGGCTCCACCGCATCGAGCCTGCCGGTGAGGGCGAGATTCTCCGGGCCATCGAGGAGCGTCGTCGTCGCCTGGCCGAGGAGGGCGTATTCGACGCTGCGCTGAAGCGCCCGCTGCCACTCGTGCCCCGCGCGGTGGGACTCATCACAGCCCGCGCCGGCGCGGCACGTGCAGACGTGCTGCGGCGCATCGAATCGCGCCTGCCCGTTCCGGTGGTGGTGGTGCAGGCGGCCATGCAGGGCGCAGCGTGCGCCGACGAGGTGATGCGCGCGCTGGCACTGCTCGATGCCGACCCCCGCGTGGACGTCATCATGATCGCCCGCGGCGGGGGCTCGTTGCAGGATCTGCTGCCGTTCAGCGACGAGGCGCTTGCCCGCGCGATTCGCGCAACCGCCACACCGGTGGTGGCGGGCATCGGGCATCAGCCGGATGTGACCCTCGCGTGCCTTGCGGCCGACGCCACTGGCGCAACGCCAACGGCTGCCGCCGACCTCGTGGTTCCCGACCGGGCCGACATCGACGAAGACCTCAGGGCCGTGAGCCGTCGCCTGACGGGCGCCACCCGCCGTGTTGCCGAGCGCGCACGGCGCGAGCTGGTGCTGGTTGCATCGCGGCCGGGGCTCACCCGGCCGCACGAGGCCGTGGTCCGCCGACCACGTGATCGCGCACAGGCACTGGGGGTGCGACTCCGGCGCGAGGTGCGCGACGCCGCTGTGACCCCCGCCCGTGATCTGGCAGGCATTGCTGCCCGACGCCGCCGCGTGGGTGAGGTGCTGCCTGGGTCTGCTGCCGCGCGCCTGCGTGTGCTGGGCGCCCGCCTCAGTGGTCGCGACCCCGAGCGTCCCCTGGCCGAGGGCTTTGCGCTCGTGCGTGACGCCGCTGGTCGCGCGGTCACCTCTGCTGCCGCCGCGCGCAGGGCCGACGATGTGACGCTCACCTTTGCCGACGGAACGGTGCCCGCGCTGGTGCGGGCCGACGAGGAGGATGCATGAGTGACGACCCGGGGCCGCTTGAAGCGGTCGTCATCACCACGGCGGACGACGTGCCTGACGGCACATCGTTTGAGCATGCCATTGCCGAACTGGAGCGCTGTGTCGACGCGCTCGAGGCCGGTGATGTTGGGCTTGAGGAGGCGGTCGTGCTGTTCCGCCGGGGCGCCGCGCTCGAGCGCTGGTGCGAGGCCACACTCGACGGCATCAGTGCCCAGATCGAAGAACTTACCGCCGATGGATCACCTGCTGCGCCGCGCGACGACGCCTGACGGCGGTCAGTCGGTGGGGCGCACCCACAGACGCTTGCGCGACGTGGCGAAGGGCAGCGGGGTGGTCTCGCGCAGCAGGGTGATGCCCTGCGCCCGCTCGTCGGCACTGATCCACTGACGGGAGCGGAGATCGGTGGCAGCCGCGCCCGCGGCGAGCCCCGCCACGATGGGCGCAAACGGGGGCACCACCAGGAGTGCCAGCACGAGCAGCACCGCGCCGACGATCGTGGGCGTGACCGCCCGCCGTGTCTGAATGCCCGGCGCTTCGATCACCAGGTCATCCGGCGCGTCCGGGGCATCCTGAACGGCATTGCGCAGCCAGCCGCCACCGATGACCACCTGGGCGAGACCCAGCACCAGCAGCACGATGATCCACGGCACGATGACCCGGGTGGCGTTACCACCCACCACGACGATTGATGCGACAAGGCCGATGACCCCAACAGCGGCGAGGCCGAAGCCATCAATGGTGAGGTCACGCGTGATCGGGGCGGCGGTGGGCACGGCGGGCACTCTACCCGGGTCAGCGAACTGCGAGGACGAGCGACCGCGGGGTGCCACCACGCGGCGTGGCAGTGATACGCCAGCGCCCGCGTCCGAGCGATGCGCCACCCAGCCCGCCCTCGAGCGTGATGGTGTTGGCGCCGTCGGCACCGCTCACGGTGAGTGCCCCTGATTCGCGCCCACCCTTCGCCGGGGTGACCGCCAGGCGCACGCGCGATGGCTGCGAAAGCCCGAAGGTGACACTGATACGGCGCCCAACCTGCACGGTGGCGGGCCGTGCGCGGAGGTCGACGAGAACTGCGGGTCCGGGCTGGTCGGATCCGGCAAAGCCGGTGGCCGCGCTCACGCCGGCGAGCGCCAGAGATGGATCGGTTGTGGGCTCGGCCCACTGCCACACCACGGGCGCGATTCCGTCGTTGCCGATGACCCCCTGCGGGGCGATGGCCGGGAAATGGGCATCGGAGATGGTGGCGGGGGCACCAAACGGACCATCGGCCCGGCGGAGGGCGGCCTGCACCACATATGCGCCGCCCGCGGCCGCTGGCCACGTGACGAGTGCGGCACCCGATGCGCTCACCGAGAGGCGCGGTGACCCAGCGGTGGCAGATGAATCGGAGAGGTCGGCCGGCGGGCCCCAGGCCTGACCCGCGGTGCGGGTTGCTGCCTGCACCGCGCCTGCGCGCGCCCAGGTGGCCACCGCGTCCCCTGCCTGATCAATGGCGATCTGTGTGCCGCGCGCGAGCCCACCGGTGCGTGACAGGTCGTCGGGGCGCGACCAGACACCCCCGGCTGGCAACGTGGCCGCCTGTGCGATGAGGTCGTTGCCGCGCCCAAGGGTCCACGTGGCGATTGCATCGCCCGCGCGACTGACGGCGACGGCCGGGTCGACGAACACGCTCGTCGAGCTGCCTGAGACATCGGCCGGGGTGCTGAAGCTTCCGTCGCGCTGCCGCACGGCTGCACGGACCCGGTGCTGACCGCCCACGTCGCTGCGCCACACAATCACCGACGTGCCGCGCGACGATGCCACCGTGGGTGTGAAGGCGTCGTCGTCAGCGGCTGAGACCGCACGGGGTGCACGTACGCGGCCCGATGCGTCGCTGCATGCCGACTGGATGGATGACGCACCCCCGCGTGCGGGCTCTGATGCCCACGCGAGAATGGCGGTGCAGGGGCCGCCCAGCGACACCACGGGTGTCGCCGCAACCGCGCCGCTGGCGGAGACGGTGGCGGCGGGCAGAAATCGCTTGCGTGCCGGGCGCAGGCTCATGCGCACCCGTCCTCCTGCCACCCAGGTGACGGCTGCCGCACCGCCGGTGGTCATCGATGCTGATACCTGCGTGGCCCCCCGGGTGCTGCCGGGAATACGCGTGGGTGCGTACCACGGCCCGCCGGGGGTGCGCAGCGTGATGACCACTCCGGTGGGCGTGGCCCACGCGGCGATTGCACGACCGTCATCGGTGCCCGCCACTGAGGGCCCACCGGTGCCCCGGGCCTGCGGCGCGACCACCGACTGCGGCAGCCATTGCGTGGCACCGAGCGCACCGGAGGGCAGTGCGGCGAGTGCGAGGAGGGTGAGGGCGGTGCGGTTCACGCGACCATGGTGCCCGGCTGGGCGCGCATTGTCCACGCTGGCGGTCACAAGGGTTCGGGCCAGCGGGAAGGGTCGGGCCGTGATCTGTCGAAACAACCGCACGTGCCACCTGACGCAAATGAACTCGCAGAGGTCCTCCGCAGGGATTACGACCGGTTCAGCCCGGCGCAGAAGTCCCTTGCCAGGTACCTGATCGATCACCTCGCAGAGCTGCCGCTGGTGTCGGCGCACGAGGTGGCCCATGCCGCGCACTGCAGCCCCGCCACGGTGGTGCGGTTCGCTCAGGCGCTCGGCTACGCCGGCTACCCGGAACTGCAGCGCACCGTGCGCCAGGCTCACCGGCCCGGCCTTGGCGTGCGCGCCGTCGGCGGAAGCCCATCGCGCGACCGCGTGCAGGTGCTCGATTCCGATCGCCTCGCCCTTGAAGACGCCGCCGCCCGCCTTGGCGCCGATGGCGTTCTCCCGCTTGCCACGGCGCTCGCCGGTCTTCAGCCCATCGTGATCGCCGGCGATGCCGCCGCGCGTCCGGTGCTGGCACTGCTCGAGGAGCGCCTCGCGCGTGCAGGACGTGAGGTGCTCGTGGTCGATTCCGTTGAGCCGCGCATCCGCATGCGTCTTGGTGCGCTCGCCCGTGGCGGCGGCCTCATCGCCGTGTCGGTGGGCAAGGACACCCGCGTGGCCGAATACGCCGTGTCCGCGGCGCGTGCTGCCAACGCACCCGCCGTGGCGCTGGTCGACTCGAGCCTGTCCGGTGCTGCGCGTGCGCCGCACGTGCGGGTGATCCCCGCAGAGGAGCGCGGGGGCGAGCCGAGTCTCACGGCGTTCGTCGCCGTGTCGCAGGCGCTTGCCCAGGCACTGGCGGCACAGCCGAGCCTGCGCCGCACGCTGTCGGCTGCGTAGTTCGTAGTAACTCCAGACCGCGCCGCGCCGTTCTACACTCCCCGGCAGTTCGATCCAGGGGAGCACACGAGTGAGTGACAACGCCGGCGCCAACGG
>CAIPNN010000309.1 GCA_903866425.1 uncultured Actinomycetes bacterium | reverse complement strand
TGCAGGATCGCCTGCATGAGCCCTACCGCGGCCCCCTGTGCCCGGGGCTGGATGCCCTGAAGGCGCTCGACGTGAACGGTCTGCTGGGTGTGACCGTGTCGGGATCAGGCCCCAGCATGCTGCTGTGGGTGGAGGCATTGAAGGCCAGCGACGTCGCTGCGGCGACGCGCGATGCGCTTGCCGGTGCCGGTGTGTCTGCTGAGGTGCGCGTTGAGCGCGTGGCCCCCACGGGTATCCGCGCTCGGTGGGAAGGCCTCGAGTCCACCCGCCTTTCCCGCACGCCGGGATGACCCCCCGGCGCAGTGGCTCAGGCGGCGATCAGCTCCGGAGCCGGGCGCTCGGCTGGCTGCCACAGCAGCCAGGCATTGCCATCGTGATCGGCAAATTCGGCCCACACGCCTGCCTCTGAGTCGAGGTGGCGAACGGTGATGGTGACGTCAATGCCTCCGACCGCCAGCCGCTCCACGGCGTCGAGCATGTCCCGCACCTGAAGTGCGCCCCCATGCGTCGAGCCTGCCCGGTGCTGGTCTGACGCGGGCACCAGGATGATGGCGGCCCCGCCGCCGGGGGCCGTCATGTGAATCTCGCGGCCCCGCTCGGTGGTGGTCTGATCGCGAATGACCGCGAATCCCAGGACGTCCCGGTACAGACTCACTGCCCGGTCGTGGTCGGTGACCGGGACGGTGATGCTCGCAATGCGCGAGATGGCCATGGCGGGAACGCTATGCCCGGCTCCGCCCAATCGCACGCCGGCGTTTCACTGCGGTTACGTGGCTAGAGCCCCGGGGTGCCCTGATTGAGGTAGTCGAGGATGGCTCCGTCGGTCATCTGCTCCACCGGCGCCTTGTCGTCGGTGAGCACCTGACCGCCCCCGGGCGTGACGAACTGCAGAAGGCCGCCCAGCTTGTGGGCGGCCGGGGCAACCGCCCCCGTCGCGGCTGCCAGCGCAGCCTTTGCGTTCACGGCCTCCGCTGGGTTACGGAACCCGATGAGCACGCTGTTGAACTCTTCGTAGCGCGCTTCCATCACTGCAGGAAACACCGTGCGCATCGTGGCACCGATCGACCGCACCACCTCGTCGTCCCCAGGGGGCGTGCCCACGTTGATCGCCACCACTCCATTGGGAGTGAGGCGGTCGTGCACCTGCTGGAAGAACTCCTGTGTGGCCAGATGGAAGGGGATGTACGGCTGCCGGTACGCATCAACCACGATGGCGTCAAACGGCCCGCGCTCGCCGGCAAGCCAGAAGCGTGCGTCGGCCTCGTGCACCGTCAGGTTGGGGCCGTTCATGTCGAGGTACCTGGCACCGGCCTCGCTCACGACAGGGTCGATTTCCACCCCATCCACGGGCACCTCTGGCCAGATGATCCGGTAGGCGCGGGCGATGCTGCCGCCGGCGTTGCCGAGGACGGCCAGTCGTCCTGCGGGTGCGCCGGTGATGACGGGCAGTGCGCTGAAGGCGTCCCAGTATCCGCCGGTGAGGGCCGCCCGGCTGGCGGGCAGGACGGAGTGCAGCGCCCAGCCCTCGTTCAGCCTTAGTATCCGTTCGCCGCCGGGCTTCTCGGAGATCTGCACGAATTGGTACGGCGACTCGCCCTCAAACAGCACGGTCTCGCCCGGAGCGTCTTTGATCGCGCCGACCGGCATGGCCAGAAGCGCGAAGATGATGAGTGGCGCCGCGACTGCCCGTGCGCCAACGAGTGGCACCGCTGCCAGCGCCAGAACGCCCGCGATGAGGATGAGCGTGAGGCGGGTTCCAATGGCAGGGATGAGCACCAGCACCGGCAGAAACGTGCCGAGAATGCTGCCGACCGTGGAGATCGCGTACAGGCGGCCCGCGACCGAGCCGGCTGTCTCAATGGTGGTGACGGACAGGCGAATGGCCCAGGGCGCAACCATGCCCAGCAGGGTGATGGGCACCAGGAACATGAGCATGGTGCCCACGAACGAGGCGACGAAGGCGCCTGCCGAGAGGTCTGCGAAGGCCGACTGCGCAGCGCTGAAGATGGGGGTGAGCGCAATGGGCAGGATGGCCAGCGAGGCAGCCGCGATCATCACGGTGATGCCGAGCGCACGCATGGTGGGGTAGCGATCAGCCAGTTTGCCGCCCAGCCAGTAGCCCAGTGAGAGATAGATGAGCGTGAGCCCGATCACGTTGGCCCACACCAGGTTGCTTGCCCCGAACCATGGGGCCAGCAGGCGGGCCCCCGTCAGTTCGGCCGCGAGGGTCGCGGCGCCGGCGACGAAGACGAGGAGGGGAAGACGCAGTCGGGCAAGCACGCCCGCCACCCTAGTCATGCGTCGATCCTGCGTACGCTTACGCTGTGGGTGTTTTGTCCCTCCTCGTCATTTCCGGCGTCCTCCTCGTTGCCCGCGGCGCAGGCACGCACCGCCTCGCGGTCATTCCCGACGAGGTGGCAGCATGAAGGTGCGCGCGCTGCTGGCCCCGCTGGGCCTGCTGATCGGGGCCGTGGTGCTGCTCGCTGGTGGCTGGGCCGCACTCCGCACGGCGAACCAGTCGAGCGATCCCGTTGCTGCCGGTGGCAAGCCCGCGGTCTTCATCGGACGTACGTCTCGCGCATGTTCCAGCAACCAGCGCTACGGGCCGCAGGGCTGCAGCGAGATGTGGACGGGTGATGTGCAGATGGGTGGGCGTGTCGTGGCCCGCAATGTTCCATGGGCCGGCTCCATTGCCAGCGGCAGGCCCACCACCGTCACTGCTGCTGGGGGGATGACGCAGTTGCGTGGCGTTCCCGCCGTGTGGGCTGCGGGATTCACCTATGCATATCCGCCCGGGTACACGGGTGATGGCGTGGTGACCAGCGGCGATGGCCTGGGGCTCGCCATCGCCCTCTGGGTTGGAGGGGGCCTACTGCTCATCGGCGCGATCGGCTGGGGCGCTGGAGTGCTCAGGCGCTGAGTCACCTGAATTGGGGACGAATTGGCCCCGACGGCGGCTGGTAGCCTCGAAGACAGCCATTGGCAAGCCTCGGAGGGCACCGCGTGAAGCTGTTCATCGACACCGCCAGCCTGCAGGACATCGAGGAGATCGCCTCCTGGGGCGTCCTCGCTGGTGTGACTACCAACCCCACACTGCTCTCGCAGGTGGAGGGGGACGAGGACGACATCTACCGCCGCATCTGCGAGTTGGTGGATGGACCCATCTCCGCTGAGGTGGTGGCTGACGACGTGCCCACGATGGTGTCGGAGGGCCGGCGCCTCGCCGCCATCCACCCGAACATCGTGGTGAAGCTGCCCACCATGGCCGAGGGGCTCTCGGCCACCTCGCAGCTTGCCAAGGACGGCATCAGGGTCAACATGACGCTCTGCTTCACCGCGAATCAGGCGCTGCTTGCCGCGGCCGCCGGTGCCGCCTTCGTCTCGCCGTTCGTGGGCCGCTACGACGACATCAACGAGGACGGCCTTGGCCATCTGGCGGAGATCGTCGAGGCACTCGGGCAGTCGGCCTACGACACCGAGGTGCTCGCCGCCAGCATCCGCACGCCGGTGCACGTGATGGAGGCGGCCCGTATGGGCGCCGACATCGCCACCATCCCCCCGAAGGTGTTCCACCAGATGCTGCACCACCCCCTCACGTCGGCGGGCATCGAGCAGTTCAACAAAGACCACGCCGCCCGCCTCGCCCGGAAGGATGCATGAGCACCAACGACGTTCCGATTCCCGTACCGGATGCCCTGAAGGGGCACCCCATCGTCCCGGCCACCGACTTCCTGCGGGTCACTGAGCAGGCGGCGCTGGCATCTGCACGTTGGGTGGGGCAGGGCGACCGCCACTCCGCTGACGGCGCGGCGGTCGACGCCATGCGCAAGGAATTCAGCGCCATGCCCATCACCGGCGAGGTCATCATCGGTGAGGGCGAGAAGGACGAGGCACCGGAGCTCTACGTGGGTGAGGTGCTCGGCACCGGCGGCATGCCGTGCGAGATCGCGGTTGACCCCCTTGAGGGCACCGACCTGGTGGCCCGCGGCGACGCCGGCGCCATTGCCGTGTGCGTCATCGGTGCACCCGGCGGCGTCATGGCCGCGCCCGACATGTACATGCAGAAGCTGTGCGTGGGTGCGGCCGCCAAGGGGCGCGTCGACATCGCTGCGCCCACGGCCGACACGCTCGACACCATCGCCCGCTGTTACGACCGGCGCGTTCGCGACCTGTCGGTGGTGGTGCTCGACCGCCCGCGGCATGAGGAGCTGATCGAGGAGATCCGCAGCCTCGGCGCGCGCATCAAGCTCATCCCCGACGGTGACATCACCGCCAGCATGTCGGCTGCCGTGCGTGGCACCGGCGACCATGTGTACATGGGTATTGGTGGCAGCACCGAGGGCGTCATCACCGCCGCCGCACTCGAGTGCCTTGGCGGCGAGATCCAGGCCCGCATGTGGCCCAAGGACGACGCCCAGCGCGAGCGCCTCAAGCCGTTCGGACTCGAGGACACCACCCGTGTGCTGACCGCCCGCGAGTTGGCTCCGCAGCCCATGTACGTGCTCGCCACCGGCGTCACCGATGGCTACCTGCTCAAGGGCGTGCGCTACTTCAGTGATGGCGCCAGAACCCATTCCATCCTCATGGACCTGCAGACGCGTACCGTGAGGTTTGTGGACACCATCCACATGTTCAGCCGCACGCCGCTGAGGGAGATCAGGCTGTGAGTGACGAGGAGAACCCGTTCGGCTTCGCCTTTGGCGAGGGTGCGAGCGAGGAGTTCAAGGAGCGCCTCAAGGAGATGATGCGCGCCCAGCGTGAGGCGATGGAGGAAGTGCAGGCTGAGGGCGGCGGACAGATCGCCCCGGTTGACCGCTTCCAGATCATCACGCTGGCCGTGCAGATGTCCACCGCTGGCCTGGCCACCATGAAGCCGGTGGACACGGTTGATGAGGCCGCCGACGCCATGGGGCAGATGTTCGCCCGGGCAATGGCCGCGCTGCAGGGGAGCCTCCGCCCGCACGACTGAGTGGCGTCGGAGGTTGTTACCCGGCGGGGTCAGATCCGTCACGGGGCGTGTCTCACGCGCGCGTCGCGGGGCGCGACCATGCGGGCATGGATCGGTCCACCGCAGGGCATCGGGCCCCAGACTGGTCATCAGCCTGGGTACCTGACGGCAAACTCGAGTACTACCTCGGCCGCGTGGATCACCCGAAGAGCGCCGATCGTGCAGCGGTGTTCGTGGGCATCCTCGGGTTCAACGACCCGGAGGTGCTGCGCTCCGCGCTGATCGCGCACAGCCGCACGCACGTTGTGACATTTCACAAAGTCACCGAACACGGCGTTACCTACAACGCCATCGGCCTACTTCGTGGTCCGAGCGGTAAGCACTTTGATCGCATGGTCACCGGGTGGATCGTCCCACTCGGTGACCATGCGCCGCGCAACGTCTCAGCATTTCCTGATCGCAAGCGAACGAGGTAATTTCACTCCATGGTCACGGACATCCACCTTCACACCTCGGTCATCCTTCTGGTCGCCGTTGATGGCTATCCGGCCGGTACGGAGGCATTTCTCGTTGACGTGACACCGACCTCCGCAGTCGTGGAGGTTGATCGGCCCGACGACAATCCCGACCTCGTGATGGTCTCATCTGCCGACTTGAGGCCGATCGCCCAGGGGTCACAGGCCGCGTAGGTCCCCGCGGGTTCCTTCCGGCCGTGGGCGCCATGCGCATCGACCGCAGGTGTCGGCCTGTGGGTCTCATGACGGCCGAGCGCCTCGCGACCCCGCTGGCAGCGGTGTTGGCCGATGGCGTCGTCACCCGTGCCGTTGGCATGCTGGGGACCCCGGACCTGAGAATGAATGAAGCACTCATCCTCTCACCGTGCTCATCCGTCCACGGGGTTGGCCTGCGGTGCTGCATCGGTGTGGTGTTCGTCGATGCGTCTGGCGTTGTGATGCGGGTGGTTGACCCGCTGCCCTGGCGGGGCGCGCGGGTGCGCGGTGCACATGCGGTGGTTGAGGCACGCACGGGCGTGCTCGCCGCGCTGCGCCCCGGCGACACCATCTCGGTGGACGACGACCACGTTTTCCCGCTCCGAGGGAATTCCGCCTCGCGATAGGGGGGAGCATTCGCGCGCGTCGCGCGTTGTCCGGTCACCGGTGGCAACCAGCCGCCGGCATTCCGACCGGAAGGAGTTCGTCATGACCTCGGAAACCACGGCACGCTCGGTGCTGCTGGTGGGCCCACGCCCGGCATCGGGCAGCTTGCCTGCCGACCTCGAGGCCGATCGATTCAAGGTGCTGCTCGCCGCCGATCCCGACGAGGTGCGGGGTGCCCTGCGCTCGTCCTGCCCGAGCGCCGTCATCATCGACCTCGACATGCCGTCGTCCGGTGGGCTGGAAGCCGTGGGACTCATCCGGGATGGCGGCCCCGAGGAGCCATGGGATTCCGCCATGCCGGTGCTCGGCGTATCGGGGTCACGGGAGCCGCACCGCGTGGTGCGTGCGCTCGAGCGCGGGGCCGACGAGGTGGTGGGCACCCCCTTTGCGTACGTCGAGATCCTTGCCCGGTTGCGTGCACTTATGCGCCGGGCGGAGGGCGAGTGGAGCGCCGGCATGTTGCGGGTTGGCATGCTCGCCATCGACCGCCGTTCCCGCAGGGTCACCATGGCCGGCGAGCCGATGAGCCTGTCGGCAAAGGAGATGGGACTTCTCACTGCGCTCGCGCGCGATCCGCGCCGGGTGGTGAGCAAGCATGAGTTGCTGCGCGATGTGTGGGGCTACGTGTCGCCGGGCCGTACGCGCACCGTCGACAGTCACGCATCCCGCCTGCGGCGCAAGTTGCACGAGGCGTCTGGCGGGGAGCGGTACATCGTCAACGTGTGGGGGCTGGGCTATCGCCTGCTCGGGGACGATGCCTGACGTCGGTACCACCGTCGTCCTGCTGGCACCGGTGGGCCAGGAGGACGGCTTCATCACGGCACCGGGTGTGTTGGTGCTCCCGTGTGGGCGCCGCGGGCTGCCTGAGGTCGAGGCGATGGCTGATCAAATGGCTGCCGCTCCGGCGACAGCCGTCGTGTTGGCCCGGCCGCCCTGGGCCGACCCGGCAGCCGCGGCGCTTGCCGGCGTCGCCATGCTGCTCGACCGCGAGGTGGTGTGGCTGCCCTCCGACCTGTCCGAGGCGGCATGGGCGAGTTCGCTCATCGTCCAGTGGGCAGCCACTGCGGCGCCGGACGATCTGGTGCGTCGGGCGCAGGTTGCCGTGGGGCTCGCGTCGCTGCCGGCGTGTCGCCTGCCGCGCCGCCCGTGGGGGTGTGAGCGCGCCCCGATGCCGGCGTTGCGCCCAATCGCACTCGCGCGTTGGTGCGACCGTCTGTGGTCGCCATGCGCACACTGCACCACCGGGGGAGGCGCCCCAGGGGGAACCTGCGGCCGGTGTGGACACGGGGCGGTGGCGGCATGATCGCCCGTCGTGCCATTCGCCGACCACTCATGTGGTTTCTCGCGGCGGGTGTGCTGCTCGCGGTCACTGCATTCATGGTTGCGCGGTCGTCCGGCACGTCGGAGGGCGGGGGCCGTGTCGTGGTTGCGCGGGTCGTCATCCCCGCGGGCACGTTGCTTGACGAGGACACCGCTGCAGCCGCTCTCGCCCTGGCTGCGGTGCCTGACGCATTGGGTCTGCGCGGACTCGTGACATCGGCTGCGGGGGCCGTTGGCCGTCGCACGGTTGCACCCCTCGGGCCGGGTGAGCCCGTGACCGAGGCGGTGCTCGGCGGCAGCCCGGGAGTGGGGCCTGCGCCATTGGCTGCAGGCGAGCGCGCAGTGCCGGTGCCGCTGCGCGCCGCCGGCGGACCGGTGGCAGCCCCTGCCCCCGGCTCACGCGTTGACGTGATGGCATCAGATGGCGAAGGGCCAGCTGGGCGAACCCGCGTGATCGTGGCCGATGCAGAGGTGCTGGCGGTCACGCCAGGGACGTCGGGCGATAGCGGCGACGTGGGGGGTGGGGTCGTGCTGCGACTCAGCGCCAATGATGCCCTTGCGGTGGCACGCGCACTCGACTTTGCGCGCGAGGTGCGCATCATCGCTCGTCCGGCAGGTGAGGGCTGATGCCCGGTACCGGTATCGCAGTGGTGGGCGCCACCGGTGGCTGCGGCACCACCACGATGGCCGCTGCCATCACCGCATGGGGCGGTGCCGGAATCTGCCGGGTGCTGGGGCTGGATGGTCATGGAGGCGGCCCACACACGCTGTGGGGTGTGCGAGTTGAACGCGGAGTTGACCATCTTGATGCGGTACGCGCCGAGGTGGATGCCGGGCATGTCCAGCACATCGCGCACAAGGGAATGGCGGAGTGGGACCTTGTGGCGGGGCCCGGGAGCGCGATGACGTACGCAGGGTGGGGTGGTGACCTGGCGCCCCGCCTTGTCGCCGCCATGGTGCCGCAGGGCCCATGGGTGGCCGACCTCGGCCGAGGTGATCATCAGCTTGCGGAATGTGTCGTGAAACACGCGTCGGGCGTGGTGGTCATGACGCCCTGCTCGCTCGACGGCGCTGAAGCCTGCCGGCATCTACTGCCGCACATCAGCGCACCGCGGGTGCTGGTGGCGGCAGTGGCACGCCCCGGAGAACACCATGTGTCACGACGGGCCATCCGGCGCCTCGTGCCCGGCCACACGGTGATGGAGGTGCCGTGGGACCGGCGCGGCGTCGGGCGCCTCGCGTCGGGGGCAACGGGTCGGCGTGGGCTTCAGTCGTGCGTCGGGCAGATCATGCAGGCCCTGGCGACCGATGGATGACGCCGATGTGACCCTGGTTGAGGAGATCCGGTCATCGATTGTCCGATCCGGCAGCGTGTCGCCCGGCAGTGCCACGCCAGAGGTCATCGCGTCGCTGGCCGAGGATGCCCTCGACGCTGCCCGCCACATTCTCCCCGCCGATGCCCGCCGGCTGGTGGTGGCGTCGGTGGTGGACGCCACACTCGGCCTTGGCCCGTTGGAGCCGCTGCTGCGCGATGCATCAGTCACTGAGGTGATGGTGAATGGGCCAACGCGTGTATGGGTGGAGCGCTCGGGCCGCATTGAGCGGGTACCGACGCGCTTCACCGACTCGGACCATTTGCTGCACGTGATTGACCGCATCATCGCGCCGCTCGGCCGGCGTCTCGATGAGGCCAGCCCCATGGTGGACGCGCGCCTGCCTGACGGATCGCGCGTGAATGCCGTGATGCCTCCGCTCAGCCTGGATGGGCCCGTGCTCACCATCCGGCGCTTTCCCGCCGAACCGCTTTCGGGCGACGATCTGGTGCGGCTGGGCTCGCTGTCGGCGGAGATGCTCGATGCGCTTCGCCTGGCGGTACTGGCGAAGCGCAACATCCTGGTGACCGGCGGTACCGGCAGCGGAAAAACCACCACGTTGGCGGCAATCTCGTCGGCCATACCCCCCGACGAGCGCGTCATCACAATCGAGGACGCCGCCGAGCTACGTCTGCCGCTTGCCCACGTCGTGCGGCTGGAGTCGCGCCCAGCGGGGGTCGAGGGGCGCGGCGCGATACCTATCCGGGCGCTCGTGCGAAATGCCCTGCGCATGCGCCCCGATCGCATCATCGTGGGGGAGGTCCGGGGCGGTGAAGCCCTCGACATGATCTCCGCCCTCACCACCGGCCACGAAGGGTCGCTGTCAACCCTGCACGCATCGTCGCCGGGGGAGGCACTGCGGCGGCTGGTCACCCTTGCCCTGATGGGAGACCTTGAGCTGCCGTGGGTTGCCGTGTCTGACCAGGTGGCGAGTGCGGTGGATCTCGTGGTGCATCAGGCCCGTGATGCCGATGGGGCGCGCCGGGTCGTGGAGATCGCCGAGGTCGTGCGCTCTGCCGAGGGCCCGTCGGCACGTCGCCTGTGCCGGTGGCGACCGGCTGCGAGTGGTGGGAGGTTTACGTGGATGCCTGATGCAGGCCCGTGGCGACGATCCATTGAGGATGACGCACAACGGGAGATGCGGTGAGCCCGCACGCGGCCGTGGCGCACGTGCGGCATACCGTCGCCGCCCGCTTGGAACGTGCGGGTGCGGGTATCGGCCCGGATGCCTTTGTCGCGTGCATCGGTGGCGCTGGTGCCATCAGTGCGCTGCTGCTGTTCGTGGCGCTGCGGCGGCCCATCGTTCTGCTGGTTGGGCCTGTCGTGGCGCTCGTGGCGTGGCGGGTGGCGCTTGGCCTGATTGATCGCGCGCATATGCGGCGGGTGGCCGACGCCATGCCCGGCGTTGCGCTCATGCTGGGCAGTGCCGTGGCGGCGGGGCTCTCGCTGCGGCAGGCCATCGTGCGTGCGGCGCGCGATACGCCGGACCCGCTCGGGGTGCACCTACGGGCCGTCAGCGCGGAGTTGGAGCTGGGGGCACGCGTTGACGATGCCCTGGGCCGCCTGCATGAGCGCTTGCCCGACCCAGATCTGGGTCTTCTGGTGACGGCCATCCTTGTGCAGCGCCGTACCGGTGGTGATCTGGCGCGCGCCCTGAGGGATATGTCGTCGCGCCTCGAGGAGCGCCGACGTCTGGCCCGCGAAGTACGCGGTGCCACCGCGCAGGCCAGAGCGACCGCGTGGATGGTCGCGGCCCTGCCGCTGCTGGGCGCTGCCCTCGCCGAGTCCGCGTCTCCTGGCCTGATCGCGCGCAGTCTGGGGCACGGGGTGGGACTGGTCATCCTTGTCGTCTCGGTGTCCCTGCAGGTCGCGGGCGTTGTGATGATCCGTCGCATTGCGGCGGTGGATGCATGATTCCCTCGCCACCCGTGATGCTGATGGTCGCTGCGCTCGTGGCGGCGGGCATGGGGGTGCGGCAGCGCCGTCGGACGCGGCCGGCACCCGTGCGGGCAGCGGGCGTGCAGTTGCCGGGCGCGGTGGCTGCGCTTGCGCGCGTGCCGGTGCCGCCTGCGCTCCTGCCCCTGGCACAGCGCCCCGATTTCGCACGCACGCTCGTGGCTGCGGGTATGCCAGGCCTCATGGCGGTGGACACGCTGCGCCGCGCCCGCGCGGGGGGCATGGTGGTGGGTGCACTCGTGAGCATGGCCCTGGGTGTGTTCGCCCTTCCATTGGCGCTGCTCGCGCCGGTTATCGTCATCGGCCTGCGCCTGCTTCCCGACCGCTTGGTGGCTGCCCGGGCCGTACGCCGGCGCCTGGCCATCATCCGGGCGCTGCCCGATCTGCTCGATCTGATGGTCATCTGCGTGGAAGCAGGCATGGCGCTTGACCCGGCCCTGCGCATGGCCGCGGCACGCCTGGGGGGACCCCTTGGCGACGAGATCGGGGCAACACTCGATATGCAGGCGCTTGGCACGCCGCGCCGCGATGCGTATCGCGCACTGGCTGACCGTGTTGGCTCAGATGACGTTGCCCGTCTGGTGGCGGCGCTGATGCAGGCGGAAGAACTGGGCACGCCGCTGGCACGCGCGCTGGCAGGGCAGGCGGAGTCGCTGCGCGCGGCGCGGCGCCAGATGGCACGCGACCGTGCGGCGCGGGCTGCGCCCCGTATTCAGTTGGTCGTGGCGCTGGTGATGGTGCCGGGCGCCCTGCTGCTGGTGCTCGGCGTGATGGTGGTGGAGTTGGCCGGGCAGATCGGGGCGGTGACGGGATGACACGCGATCGCGGGTCGGCAGTCGTGGAGTACGCGGGCATCGTGGCCGTCATTGCGTGCCTGTTTGCAGGGTTGCTTGTGCTTCGGCCCGTCAGCACGGGGCGTCGTGCACCGGTGCGCCCAATCCCGGCCATCATCCGCCTCATTCAGGCGCCGGCGGCACCGGTGCTCACGCCACCGCGGCGCCGCCCGGCCACCCGTCGTCCGTACGTGCCTCGCCCGCGCCCGCAGCCCCCGGAGGTGCTGCTGCCTGCCTGGCTGGCGCCCGGGGGC
>CAIPNN010000308.1 GCA_903866425.1 uncultured Actinomycetes bacterium | reverse complement strand
GACAGAGTTGTGACCATATGGTGACTACAATGGACGCCATGGCGACGACCGAGAAGACACACGTGCCCGTGCACGAGGCGAAGGCGAAGTTCTCCGAGATGATCCGGCGCGTCGGGGAGGGCGAGGAGATCGTCATCACGAGCCACGGAAAGCCCGTGGCGAAGATGGTCCCCGCCGAACCGCCGAAGGTGTCGGGGCAGGACGCCGTCAACCTCATTCTTGAACTGCGCACGTCGCTCAAGGGCCGGGCGACCCGCGACGAGATCGTCGACTGGGTGCACGAGGGTCATCGGTAGTGAGCGGATTCGTGCTTGATACGTCGTCGACGCTCGTACTTGTGCTCGACGACGAGCCCCACTCGCCTGTGCAGGCGCTCCTTGACGCGCTTGGCGCCGGCGACCCCGTTGTGCCACCGCTATGGCCATATGAGGTGGCGAGTGGCCTGGAGTCGGCCCGCAAGCGGGGACGGCTCACGCCGGCCGATGTGGCGATGGCTCTGGGCGAGATCGGACGCATGCGTATCGAGCACGACGATCGCCCCGCGGACATCCTGCACCTCACGAACCTCGCCGCTCACCTCGAGATCACGCCCTACGACGCCGCCTACGTCAGCCTCGCCACTGCGCGCGGCATCCCGCTGGCCACCCAGGATCGACGACTGGCGCGGGTGGGTCGGGCAATCGGCATCGACATCATCAACTGATCGGGTCTCGGGCCGCCGCCGCGCCCACGATGCGACGATGACGTGATGCCCAACCGACTTGCCGATGAAGCCTCGCTGTACCTGCGCCAGCACGCGGGCAACCCCGTGGACTGGTGGCCGTGGTGCGATGAGGCCTTTGCCGAGGCCCGCGACCGCGACGTGCCCGTGCTGCTGTCGGTGGGGTACTCGTCGTGCCACTGGTGCCACGTGATGGCGCACGAGTCGTTTGAGGACCCGACCACGGCAGCCACGATGAACGCCGACTTCGTGCCGGTGAAGGTGGACCGCGAAGAGCGCCCCGACGTGGACGCCCTCTACATGCAGGCCACGCTCAGCATGACCGGCCAGGGTGGCTGGCCCATGACGGTGTTCCTCACCCCCGCCGGCGAGCCGTTCTGGGCGGGCACCTACTTCCCGCCCGAGCCACGCCACGGCATGCCGTCGTTCCAGCAACTGATGGACGGCGTCACCGAGGCATGGCGCGAGCGGCGCAGCGACGTGATGGAGCAGGCCGCGATGCTGGCCAAGGGCATTCAGCAGCAGAACACCGTCAGGGTGCCCGCCGGGCCCGCGGGGCGTGAGGAGATCGACGACGCCCTCATCGCCTTCGACACGCAATACGACCTGACCAACGGTGGCTTTGGTGGTGCGCCCAAGTTCCCGCCATCGGTGGGGCTCGACTTCCTGCTTCGCCGCGCGTGGGCCGACCCGGCAGACGCCGGGGCACGCGGCATGGCCGCGGGCACGCTCAGGGCGATGGCTGACGGCGGCGTGTTCGACCATGTGGGCGGCGGGTTCCACCGCTACGCCGTTGATGCCATCTGGCTGGTCCCCCACTTCGAGAAGATGCTCTACGACAATGCGCTGCTGCTGCGTGACTACGCGCTGGCTGCACGCGTGCTCGACGACCCGGCGTACGCCGCGACCGCCGATCGCATCGCCACCTACCTGCTGCGCGAGATGCGCGTCGAAGGTGGGGCGTTCGCCGCCGCGCAGGACGCCGACTCGCCCGGTGGCGAGGGCGCGTTCTTCACATGGACGCCCGAGGAGATCGGCGCAGTGCTCGACCCAGTGGCAGCCGGCGCAGTGATGACGCGCTTCGGGGTGACCGAGCACGGCAACTTCGAGGGGCGCACCATCCTCAGCGTCACCGGCCCGGCCGACCCTGCGGCCGATGCCGCGCTGCCGGCCCTGTACGCGGCGCGCCTCGGACGCCCGGCACCCGACCGCGACGACAAGGTCATTGCATCGTGGAATGGGCTGGCCATCGGGGCGCTGGCCGACGCCGGCGTGTCGCTCGACCGTCCCGACTGGGTTCAGGCAGCCCGCGAGGCCGCACGATTTGTGCTGGCCGAGATGGTCGTGGATGGACGCCTGATGCGGGTGCACGCCGATGGACGGGCACGCCATCTGGGCACACTCGACGACCACGCCGACATGGCCGATGGCCTGCTGGCGCTGTACGCCGCCGACTTCGACCCGATGTGGCTGGAGGCGGCCACGCGCATGGCCGAGCAGATGATGCTGCTGTTCGCGGCACCCGACGGCGGGTTCTTCCTTGCCGGCAGTGATGCCCCGGCTCTGGTTGCCCGCACGCGCAACCTCGAAGACCACCCCACCCCCAGCGGCAATGCCCAGGCGGCGTGGGTGCTCGCACACCTGCATCTGCTCACGGGCGACGGCCGGTACGCGCATGCCGCGGAGGCGGCTGTGGCGCTGGTGAAGGACGCAGTGG
>CAIPNN010000307.1 GCA_903866425.1 uncultured Actinomycetes bacterium | reverse complement strand
GGGTGCGCGCTCAGCGATGATCGCGCGGCCCTCCGGTGCGGCGGTTCCATCGAGGCGCACGACGATGGGCAGCGTTGCGCCCAGCGTGTCGATTGCCGTCAGGAGGCCTTCGGCCACCTGGTCACAGCGGGTGATGCCACCGAAGATGTTGATCATGAGCGACTTCACCTTCGGGTCGCTCAGCAGCACCTCGAGCGCCGTGGCAACTGCCTCGGCGTTCGAACCACCACCTGCATCCAGGAAGTTGGCGGGCTTGCCACCGGCAAGGGCCACCACGTCGAGGCTGCTCATCACGATGCCGGCACCGTTGCCCATGATGCCGACGTCGCCGTCGAGCTTCACGTAGGTCACGCCGCGCTCCTGCGCCATGCGCTCCTGCGGGTCGTCGGTGACGCTCTCCTGCAGCTCAGCCAGATCCGGGTGACGGAACAGCGCGTTGTTGTCGATCGACACCTTGGCGTCGAGCGCCACAACGCGGTCGTCCTCGGTCCAGATGAGCGGGTTGATCTCAATGAGCGTCGCCTCGAGGTCGATGAAGGCCTCGTACGACTTCATGAGTGCGTCAAGCACGCCCTTCTGTGCGGGCTCGTCGATGCCGGCGTGGTAGATGAGCCAGCGTGCGTGGTGCTGCTGAAAGCCCGTGAGCGGATCCACGTGCAGGCGCGCCAGCGCCTCCGGGTGCTCCTCGGCCACGCCTTCAATGTCCATGCCGCCCATTGCGGAGAGCATCACGAGGGGCTTCTTCGCGCTGCGGTCAAACGTGACCGAGGCGTAGTACTCCTTCTTGATGTCTGAGGCGGACTCGATCCACACGCGCTTGACGGTGTGGCCCTTGATGTCCATGCCCAGGATGTTCTCGGCCTCTGCATAGGCCTCATCCGGGGTCTTGGCGAGCTTGATGCCACCGGCCTTGCCGCGGCCACCCACCTGAACCTGTGCCTTCACGACGACCGTGCCACCGATTGCCTCGGCTGCGGCCTTCGCCTGCTCGGGCGTGTCGGCAACCTCGCCGGACGGCACGGCGAGCCCGTGCCGGGCGAACAGCTGCTTGCCCTGATACTCGAAGAGATCCACCCGCGTCCCTTGGTTCGCTGTCAGTGATCGGCCCGCAACTTGGCGGGCCGGTCGCGCATCCTAGCCATGGCGGGCGTCTGCGTGCTCCGTTTCGTGTGTCCGGAGGGAAACCCGCGGCCACCGGCCCGTCGCGGGGTCGCACAGGCTCACCCCGTTGAAGTTGCAGCTTGGTTCCGAGCCAGGTCGACACGGCTGCGGGTTCCTCAAGAGGGAAAGCGTCATGAGGGTGTGAGATCCACAGACCTGATCCGTCAGGGTGGTGGCGTTCAGCCACCGATCGCAGGTGTCGGCGTACTTCTCCCAACCTGCCGGCTGCGGCGAGCCTGGCGTCCAGGTGGGTGGTGTGAGCCCTGTGGCCGCAGGGCATGACTTCAGCAGCCACGTCTCTGCGGCAGGGATGATCTCTTTGGAAGCGGTGGACGGTGCGCCCGGCCATGTGGGCCACATGCCCGTCCAGTGCGGCAGCAGATCATCCACCAGGACGATGAACCCGGAAACCATCTGGACGTCGCCGATAAACAATTTGCTCGGGCAGCTGTTCCACGCCGCGGCGTAGTCGCTGAAGTTCGTGAATGTTCCCCAGTACTTCTTGACGCGCGTGGACGGGAAACTGGTGCAGTCCCCGAAGCCGGGGGCGTTGAAGTTGTCCACCACCACCGAGGCGTTGGTCAGGGTCGTCGGAGTGCGGAACCACGTCCGTGCCGCATTGGCCGACCGGGCCTTGTGGGCGCGCTTTGCGTGCTTGGCCAGCTTCCCGGTGGTTCCCGCAAGCCCACCGACATGATGGTGGGGCACGGCGGTCATCCTCGCCTGAAACGACGTGGTGCCGTCGCCGGCCCTGCTCGGCACGATCTTCGGTGCCGACATCGTGGCGATGAAGGTGCGCTCACCACCACCCAGGGTGAAGTTGAGGGCGACGTTCGGCGGGTCCTGACCAAAAGAGTCTGCGCCCGGGCTCGACCACAGCCGCACG
>CAIPNN010000306.1 GCA_903866425.1 uncultured Actinomycetes bacterium | reverse complement strand
GTGGCGCGGCCGGTGAAGGCGGGCTGGCGCGTGCGTGACGTCATGACGGGTGCCACCAGCACCGTGGCGTCGCTTGAGGAGGGTCCGTGGACCTGAAGATCTGCGTGCCGCGCGGCGCACTGTTCGAGGAATCGCTCGAGGCACTCTCTGCTGCCGGCCTTCCCATTGAGCCGCTGGTGAACCTCGGCCGCAAGCTCATCGTCGAGTGTCCCGGCGGTCCCACCTACATCACCACGCGTCCGAGCGACGTGCCGGTGTACGTCGAGAGTGGCGCCGCAGACCTCGGCATCGTGGGGCTTGACGTGCTGGTTGAGCGCCAGCCCGACGTGTACGAACTGCTCGACCTCGGGTTCGGCGGCTGTCGCATGGTGTGGGCCACCGAGGCCGGGGAGGACCCGGCGGCCGGCGCCATCGAGCGCTTTGGTGTGGTGCGGGTGGCCACGAAGTACGTCAACGTCGCCGAGGCCTGGTTTGAGCAGACGGGCCGGAAGGCCGAGATCGTCAAGGTGAATGGGTCCGTCGAGCTCGCGCCGTTGGTGGATCTCGCGGACGGCATCGTCGATCTGGTGGCCACCGGCACGACGCTGCGCGAGAACGGTCTCGTCGAGCGCGAGCAGATCTTTGAGTCGTCGGCGCGCCTCATCGCCAACCGGGCCAGCCACAAACTCGAGTCGGAGGCTGTGGACGAACTGGTACGGAGGTTCGCGGAGCGGGCCCGATGAGTGCGCCGCGGCGCATCACGATGGGTGGGGGCGAGGCTGAGCGGCTCGCCGCAACCTTGCGCCCCGCGGTGGGCGAGGGTCCTGCAGCAGCAGTTGCTGATGCACTTGCTGACGTGCGCACGCGTGGCGACGCCGCACTCGTCGACGCCATTCGGCAGTTCGACGCACCGGGATTTTCCGGGACCAACGCCGTGGTGCCCGCTGACGCCCTGGCCGCAGCGGAGGCGGCGCTCGCACCGACGCTGCGCGCAGCGATTGAGGAGGCGGTCGCGAACGTGCGTGCCGTGGCCGAGGCATCGCTGCCAGGGGCGACACGCGCTGATCTTCCCGCGGGACAGTCGGTGCGCATCGAGGCGATCGCCGTTGACGCGGCCGGCGTGTACGCCCCCGGCGGACGCGCGGCGTATCCGTCGTCGGTGATCATGGGCGTCGTTCCCGCACAGGTCGCGGGGGTGCGCCGCATCGTGCTTGCGACGCCTGCCGGCCCTGACGGGCTGCCGAACCCCGTGGTACTCGCCACGGCATCCATTCTCGGGGTTGACCAGGTGATCGCCGTCGGGGGGGCCGCGGCGGTTGGGGCGCTCGCCTATGGCACCGAGACAGTTGACCGCGTCGACGTGATCACGGGGCCTGGCAACCCGTGGGTGCAGGAGGCCAAGCGGCAGGTCTTCGGCACGGTGGGCATCGATTCGATCGCGGGACCGAGCGAGTTGGTGGTGCTGCTGGACGCCACCGCCGACCCCGTTGCCATCGCTGCCGACCTGCTCGCACAGGCAGAACACGGGGCCGACAGTCCGTCGGTTGCGGCAGCCTGGGACCCGGCGGTGCTGGATGCGCTTGCAATGGCGCTTTCGGAGGCAAATGCACCCGTTGGTACCATCACGCTTGTCGACTGCGCGTCGCAGGACGACGCAATCGCGCTGTCAGAGGCCTTCGCACCTGAGCACCTTCAGATCGCGACGGCCGACGCGGGGGAGATCGCCCCGCGGATCCGCAGGGCGGGATGCGTCTTTCTGGGGCCGCTCGGTGCAACCGCCTTCGGCGACTATGTCGCGGGCTCGAACCACATTCTTCCGACCGGCGGGGCCGCGCGACACGCGTCGTCCGTCGGACCGGCCACGTATATGCGCCGCATGGCGCTCGTCACCATCCCGCAGTCGGCCGTCGACCGGCTCACCCCGCACCTCGCCGCGCTGGCGGAGGCGGAGGGATTCCCCGAGCACCGCCGGTCAGCAGAGGTAAGGGCATCATCATGAATCGCACAGCAACCGTTCGCCGTACCACGGGGGAAACCGACGTCGAGGTGCGCATTGACCTCGACGGCACGGGCGCGGCCGATGCCGCGACCGGTGTGGGTTTCTTCGACCACATGCTCGTGCTGCTGGCCCGCCACTCCCTCATCGACATCTCCGTGACCGCGCGCGGCGACCTGGAGACCGGGAGCCACCACACCGTGGAGGACGTGGGGATCACGCTCGGCGAGGCGCTCGACGCCGCGCTGGGCGATCGCAACGGGGTGGAGCGGTATGGGTCGTCGCTCGTGCCGATGGACGAGGTGCTCGTGCAGGTGGCGCTCGACCTTTCCGGCCGGCCGTACCTTGCGTTCGACGCCCCGCTGCCCCCGATGGTCATCGGCGGCTTCGAGACCGATCTGGTGCAGGAGTTCCTTCGCGGCATGGCAAACGCGTCGCGCATGACCCTGCACGTGAACGTGCTGTCGCCGGGTGGTCCGCACCACGTCATTGAGGGCTGCTTCAAGGGGATCGCCCGGGCGCTGCGTGTGGCCGTGGCAACGAATCCGCGGGTGAGCGGCGTGCCGTCGAGCAAGGGTCGTCTGTGACCCAGCCGTCGGGCCCGGACGTGGTGCTGCTGGATTACGAGATGAGCAATCTGCGCAGTGCCGGCAAGGCGCTCGAGCGCCTCGGTGCGCGGGTGCGCGTGGCAACGCGCCCGGCCGAGGCCTCGGGGGCCGACGCCCTCGTGCTACCGGGGGTCGGTCGATTCGGTGCCGCCATGGAACGGCTCGATGCGCACGGGTTCAGCGCAATGCTGCGCGACGAGGCCGCTGCGGGTCGGCCGGTGCTCGGAATCTGCCTCGGGCTCCAGCTGCTGTTTGAGCGGAGCGAGGAGAGCCCGGGCGTGGATGGGCTCGGCCTGCTGCGTGGCGATGTGCGTCGACTTGAGACGGAGCGCAAGGTGCCGCACATCGGTTGGTGCGAAGTGGATTGGGCGCCGGGTGCGGTCTTCGCGCCCGAGGGCGATGCCCGCGGGGCCGCGGCCAGCACGTACTACTTCGTGCATTCGTACGCGTGTGTGCCGACTGATCCAGACGACGTCCTCGGTACGGCTGACCACGGCGTGGAGTTCGTCGCGGCGGCGGGGCAGGGGATGGTGTCAGGCGTGCAGTTTCACCCGGAGAAGTCGAGTACGGCGGGGCTTGCACTGCTCGGGCGCTGGCTCGACTCCGTGCGCCTGGTGGTGGCCGCATGATCGAGCTCTACCCGGCCATCGATCTGCGCGACGGTGCCGCCGTGCGTCTGGTGCAGGGCGACTTCGCAAGGTCGACCACGTTCAATGAGGACCCCGTGGCGCAGGCACGCGAATTTGCGCGTGAAGGGGCGACGCACCTTCATGTTGTCGATCTGGACGGCGCGCTGAACGGCACGCCCGTGCACGCACCGATCGTGGCCCAGTTGGCCGCAGCGTTCCCGGGTACCGTAGAGCTTGGTGGCGGACTCCGAGACCGGGCGTCCGTGGAGACCGCCATCGCCACCGGTGTTACCCGGGTGGTGGTGGGCACGGCGGTGCTTGAGGACGACGAGTTCGTGCGCTGGGCCACCGGTCGACTGGGCGATCGCCTCGTGGTGTCGCTGGATGCGCGAGATGGCAAGGTCGCCACACACGGGTGGACCAAGGTGTCGGACCGCCTGGCGGTTGACGTTGCTGCCGAGTTGGCACAGACCGGGGTGCGGCACCTTCTCTACACCGATATCGGCCGTGACGGCACCCTCGGAGGCCCGAATCTCGCCGCACTGAAGAAGGTGGCGCAGGCGGCACCCCCGCTGAGCATCCTCGCCTCGGGGGGCATCGCTTCGCTCGACGACCTGCGGGCACTGGCCGAGATGCGCGTGCCGAATATCCGCGGCGTCATCGTGGGCCGGGCGCTCTACGAGGGGCGGTTCGGGGTGGCGGATGCCCTTGCCGTCCTCCAGGCCGCATCCCGATGATCCGCGTCATCCCGTGCCTTGACGTCGATCAGGGCCGGGTGGTGAAGGGCGTCAACTTCGTTGACATCCGTGATGCAGGGGACCCGGTTGAGCTCGCGGCGCGGTACGACCGCGAGGGCGCTGACGAGCTGGTGTTCCTCGACATCACCGCCACGCACGAGCAGCGCGACACGATCATTCATCTGGTGGAGCGCACCGCTGACCAGGTGTTCATCCCGTTCACCATTGGCGGAGGCCTGCGCACCGAGGACGACATCCGCGCCGTGCTCGCAGCAGGCGCCGACAAGGTGTCGCTCAACTCGGCCGCGGTGCGTGACCCCGATCTGGTGGAGCGTGCGGCCCTGCGGTTTGGCGATCAGTGCATCGTGGTGGCCATCGATGCCAAGCGTCGGGCAGATGGATCGGGGTGGGAGGTGTACCTCGCCGGTGGGCGCATCGAGACCGGGCTTGAGGCCGTGGAGTGGGCTGCCGAGGCTGCGCGTCGCGGCGCAGGCGAGATTCTTCTCACCAGCATGGACAGGGATGGCACGAAGGACGGGTTCGACTGCGAATTGCTCGCTGCAGTTGCCGAGGCCACTCCGGTTCCCGTGATCGCGTCCGGCGGCGCCGGCACGCTGGCGCATTTCGCTGAGGCGGTCACCATGGGGCATGCCGACGCCGTGCTTGCAGCATCGGTGTTCCACGATGGCGTGTACACAATTGATGACGTGAAAGCAGCGATGGCGCGCGACGGCGTGTCGGTGAGGAGATAACCGTGGCTGGCAGGGGAATTCGCACCGAACGCGCACCGGCGCCTGTGGCAGGCGCGCCGTACCAGCAGGCCGTGGCCGCG
>CAIPNN010000305.1 GCA_903866425.1 uncultured Actinomycetes bacterium | reverse complement strand
GTTGCCATCCGCGAAGCACTCGACCCCATGGCCGCCGACCGCCTGCGTGCGGCCGGCCCGGTGCAGGCGGGGACGTTCACCCCCGACGCCATGGGCAGGGCTGGCTGGGATGCGCTGCGAATGGTCACTCCGTTGCATCGTTGATACGTGTGACCTGAGGGGCCTCTCTCGCGGCCCTGGCGGGCGGCATTCTGCCACTCGTTATGAGTTGGACCATCCCCCGTTCAGCCTCCCGCGCCGCGCCTTTTGCCGCGATCGGTGCCGTCGCGCTCACCGTCATCGTGCGTGCGCTCGCCCTCGCTGGCCCTGCACGGCCCCTCGACGCCGATGAGGCCGTCACCGGACTCATGGCCCGGGGAATCCTCGATGGCACATTCCCCATCTTCTTCGGACGCCAGAACTACCAGGGCGCGCTTGAGCAGTACCTGCAGGCCCCGCTCATGGCCATCGCACCTGGCTCAGCGGTCGCACTGAGGATCGTGCAGGTTGCGCTGTGCGCAGTCATCACCTGGCTCGTCTATCTACTGGGTACCCGGATATGCCGGTCTCCCTGGGGTGGGGTGCTCGCAGCCACCCTGTATGCAATTGGGCCCTACTACTCAGTCATCAAGGGAGTGCGTAGCCACGGGGGCTACGACATGGCCATCGTCGCGGGTCTCACGCTCGCCCTGCTTGCGCTGGCATTCAGCGCCGAGCACCCACGGGCGCGGTGGTACGCCCTGGGCATGGGTGTGGCTGCGGGCGTGGCCATCTGGGAGAACCCGACCGCGATCTATCTGCTCATTCCGGCTGGGCTCTGGGCCATCGCGAGCGCAAAGGGACATCTTCGCCAGCTCGTCCCGTGGGCCGCTGGCGGGCTTGCCGTGGGACTCGCGCCGGTGTTTATCGATTGGGCAAATCGCGGCGTGTCGCTGCCGATCGCCGGGGGCCCGGCGCCCACCCCATCGTCATTCATCGATCGCCTGAGTGGACTGGCGAGCCCCGTGCTGTCGCAGTTCCTCGGGGTGAAAGATGCAAACCCAGCGGTCAACCCGGGAATCCCGAGCGCGCTCGTGGCCGGCAGCGCCGTCGTGGCGCTCGGAGTCGCCGTGTGGATACGCCGACGGGGAATCTGGAGCCTGGTCACCCTCCGGCGTTCTGACCGCATGCCCATCGACATCGTGCTCCTGACGTTCCTCATCACGCCACTCATCTACGCGGCGTCGTCATTCACGTGGTTCGTGCAGGAGCCGCGCTACAACTTCACGCTCTACCCGTACCTCGCCATCGCGCTCGCCGCCGCGGCTTTCGCGTGGCGCGGTGTCGCCGTGCGAGCCGCCGTCGCCGTGTGCCTGGTGTCGGCGAGCGCGCTGCTGCTCGCGCCCGCGCTCGTGCGCGCACACAACTCGGGCGCCGGCTTGTACAGCGCTGATGGCAGCCCGGTGCATTCCCACGAAGCGCCGGCCGTGGTGTCAGAGATGCAGCGCCTCGGCATCCGATACGCCTACGCCAACTACTGGGTCGCGGCGCCGCTGCAATTCACGGCGGGGCCCAACGCGGTGGTGGCACCGCTCGATCCGGGGACGGCAACCGGGCACACGCTTGCGGTGGTCGCGCGCGCAGCGTCACCGGCAATCGTCGCTGCTGCCGGGCCAAACGCCATCGCCACAGAAGACGCCCTCAGGCGCGGACAACACACGTTCACCCGGCATCCCGTTGGGCAGTTCGTGATCTTCAGCGACATCACACCCCCGTGGCGCCCAGCCGGGGAGCTGCCGCCGGCGCAATAGCCGCCTCGCGTGGCCCTATTCTGCGGGGCGTGAAGATCGCGCTCATTGGCACCAGGGGAATCCCCGCGGCCTACTCAGGCTTCGAAACCGCCGTGCAGCACCTGGCGGAGGAGTTCACCGCGCGCGGCCACGAGGTGGTGGTGTACTGCCGCCCCCACATGACCGAGAAGCAGGATGAGCACGCAGGCGCCCGCCTGGTGCACCTGCCGACGGTGAAGAACAAGTACCTCGACACCATCGTGCACACCGCCGTAAGCACAGGGCACATGGTGACGAAGGACCGCCCCGACGTGGCCATGTACTTCATCGCTGGCAACGCCCCGGTGGTGCCGTTCGCCCGAATGGCCGGCGTGCCGAGCATCCTGCAGATTGACGGCATGGACAGTGAGCGCGCCAAGTGGCCCAAGGCCGCGCGCAAGATGATCCGCCAGGCCGAGCACATGTCGGCGGCGGCGGCCACCATTGCCGTGACCGACAGCGAGAGCGTGGCCGATCTCTACGAGCAGCGATTCGGCCGCCGCATTCTCAGCATCCCCTACGGCGCCGACCTGCCCGACCCCGGCACCACGGCCGAGTGCGAGCGCCTCGGCATTGAGCCCGGGCGCTTCATCCTGTTCGTCGGGCGCCTTGTCCCTGAGAACAACGCCCACCTGCTGGTTGAGGCCCACCGCCTGCTGGCCCCCGACTGGCCGCTGGTGATCGTGGGCGACGCGCCGTACGCGGATGACTACATCGCCGAACTGAAGACCAACGCGTCGCCGGCGGTCATCTTCCCGGGCTACGTGTTCGGTGATGGCTACGCCGAGTTGGTACACCGCTGCGGGCTCATGTGCGCGCCCACCGAGGTGGGCGGCACGCACCCCGTGATCATCGAGGCCATGGCCGCAGGGGCGCCGCTCATCGTGAGCGACCACGCACCCAACATCGAGGTGGTGGGTGATGCCGCGGCGACATTCGCGCTTGCCGGCGGGGCCGAGGCGCTTGCCGTGACCATGGGCGAACTGCTGGACGACCCGGCACGGCGCGAGGCGCT
>CAIPNN010000304.1 GCA_903866425.1 uncultured Actinomycetes bacterium | reverse complement strand
CCATGAGGCCCATGAAGTTGGCCACGTTCTTGCCGAACAGCTGGCTGGCGTGCACGGGAATCTCACCCGGCAGGTTCACAACACCGATCACGCTGACGCCATCGACGTCGACGGTCTCGCCGGCGACGGTGGGCTCGCAGTTGCCACCCTGCTCGGCGGCCAGGTCGATGATGACCGAGCCGGCGGCCATGCCCTTGATCATCTCGGTGGTGATGATCTGCGGCGCCGTGGTGCCCTGCACCTGCGCGGTGGTGATGATGACGTCGCTGGCGGCCACGGTCTTGGCCATCAGCTCCTGCTGCTTCTTGATGGTCTCCTCGGAGAGCTGCTTGGCGTAGCCGCCAGAGCCCTCCTCCTGGCCGGTCTCAAGGGGCAGCTCAACAAAGCGGGCGCCCAGCGACTCAACCTCTTCGCGCGCGGCGGGGCGCACGTCGTAGGCCTCAACGAGTGCACCGAGGCGGCGCGAGGTGGCGATGGCACCCAGGCCGGCGACTCCCGCGCCGACGATGAACACCTTGGCCGGCGCGATGGTGCCGGCCGCTGTGGTGAGCAGCGGGAACATCTTGGGCATCGCGTTGGCGGCGAGAAGCACGGCCTTGTAGCCGGCAACGGCAGCCTGCGACGACAGGATGTCCATCGACTGGGCACGCGTGCTGCGGGGCACCAGTTCAAGCGCGAACAGCGTGGCACCGGTACCCGCAATGGCCTTCACAAGCTCGGGGCGCGCGAACGGCGCCACTGCACCGACGACGACCTGCCCCTGGCGCAGCCTGGCCAGGTCGGCGCTCCCGGCATCGCCACCGAGCACGTTCACCTGCACCACCACATCGGCGGCAAAGACGTCGTCGCGCGAACCAATGCGCGCGCCGCGATCAGTAAACGTGGCGTCCGGGTAGCCGGCGAGATCGCCAGCACCCGACTCGATCACGATGTCGAATCCCGCTTTGGTCAACTGGGGCAGCGCCGTCGGCGAGAGCGCGACGCGGGTCTCGCCCGCGCGCTCTTCCTTGGGTACTCCAATGACCATCCGCGGCGTGTCGTTCTCGGCCATCAACGTCTCCGGATCAGGGTCCCCACGTGGCGGTACCGGGAGTCGGTCCACGCGGGAGGATGGGGATTGGTACATGACTCACATGGCCCCGTCAACGGCACTACGGCCACCAAGTGGGCAATGGTCATGGTGTGATTACCCCGCATGGCCCTCGCGGGGAGCGTCTTGAGTGAATCAGCCCTGCTCAGCGGGGTTTTCGCGAAGTGCGCGCACCGCCTCGTCGAGGTGCTCGCGCGGCACCACACCGCTGATCAACATGCGCCCGTCGAGCACGATTCCGGGCACCCCGGTGATACCCGCCTGCTGGGCCCACTGCGTCGAGTCGTCCACCACCGGAACAAAAGCACCGTGCTGCACCGCCTGCCTGCCCACCGTGCCATCGAGGCCCACCGAGTTCGCCACGTCCTCAAGCACCGCCCAGTCGCCGATGTCGCGGCCGTCACGCCAGTAGGCGTCCATGATGCCGTCGTGCAGGCGGCGGTGTGCATCGGGGCCGTACGCACGGGCCCACTCGGCCAACTCGAGGGCCTTGCGGCTGTTGGGCACCACGTCGGGGTTGGGGTTGTGCGGCAGGCCCGACTCCTCGGCCAGCGCGGCCACGTTGTCAATGGCCTCCTGCCCGTAGGTGGCAACCAGCGCCGCACGCAGGATGCCGTCTTCGGGGTACTCGGGGTGCAGGTCGAACGGCAGCCACTGCACCTGCGCGTTGTACTCCCGCTCCAGGTACTCAATGCGGTCGCGCGAGATGTGGCAGAACGGGCAGATGTAGTCGCTCCACACCTGCACGTTCAGGACCGGTTGTTCCGCCGGCGCCCCGGCGTCAGTGCTCAACGACCCGCCGCGTCGAGACGCGCGAACTCATCGTCGGTGAGCACCAGATCAACCGCACCCATGATGTCGCGCACCTGATCGGGCGACGTGGCACTGGCGATGGGGCTCACCACGCCCGGGTACTGCATGAGCCAGGCCAGCGACACCTGCGCCAGCGTGGCGTCGTGCGCCGCGGCTACCTCGTCGAGCACGGCGAGCATGGCCCACCCGCGGTCGTTGAGGTACTCCTGCGAGATGCCGCCTGCGCGCGGGGTTGCCGGCAGCTCGGCATCGGGGCGGTACTTACCGGTGAGAAACCCACGGGCGAGCGTGAAGTACGGCGCCACGGCGATGTGTTCGCGCACGCAGATGCGCTCGCCGTCGCCCTGATACTCGGCACGCTCCAGCAGGTTGAAGTGGGGCTGGAAGGCCTCGAAGCGGGCAAGGCCCTTGTCGTCACTCACGGCGAGCGCCTCAGCCAGACGGCCCGGCGTGTAGTTCGACGCCGCCAGGTGATGGATGAGCCCCTCCTGCTTCAGGGCGTCCAGATTGGTGAGCGCTTCCTCAAGCGAGATCGACTCGTCGTCCTTGTGGGCGTAATAGACCTCGACGCTGTCAACACCCAGGCGCTCGAGCGAACCCTCGATGCCCGCGCGCACGTTCTCGGCGTCGAGGCCGGCGCGCATGTGCGGGTCGCCGGGGTACCCCACCTTGGTGGCAAGCACCAGGTCGTCGGGACGTCCCCGCGACTTCAGCCACCGGCCGATGATGGCCTCCGACTCACCGCCCACGTTGCCCGGCACCCACGTGGAGTACACCGTGGCGGTGTCGATGAAGTTGCCGCCGGCCTCCACGTAGGCGTCAAGGACGGCGAACGAGGCCTCCTCGTCACACGTCCAGCCGAAGACATTGCCACCAAGGCACAGGGGCGAAACCTCAAGCCCTGTGCTGCCGAATTCGCGTCGAATGCTCATGGGCTGACCCTACGGGATTCGTGCCGATTCGGACATGTGAAATGAGCGTCACACCAGAACGGATCCCCCCTGACAACGGCAGGAGGGCGCGCAACCATGAGGTACATGACGAGCATGGAACACATCAAGCGCGACCGCGACGAGGCAATCGTCGTTGAGCTCACCGCCGATCACCTCAGGGCGATCGAGGCCGCACTCTCTCTGGCCCGTGCCGTGCTGCACGAGGAGATCGCCGTGAGCGACCCCGACGAGATCGGCACCGCCCTGGTGGCGGCCGAGGGCCTCGCAGCCCTCACCTCGCTCACGCACTCGGCGTAGAAACACGAAGGGCCCGGTTTCCCGGGCCCTTCGACGATGCTGCGACGCCCCGCTCGGGGCGCGGCGGAGTTACTTGGAGTGCGACCCGTCGCAGAAGGGCTGGGTCTGGCTCTTGCCACAGCGGCAAATGGCGATAATGGGGTTGAGCCCCTCCATCACGTTGCCGTCGGCATCGGTGACGGTGAAGTCGCCGCTGATCACCGCAGGGCCCGGGTCCTTGATCTGGATATTCGCGCCATCCGCCATGGGGTTCCTCCTGGGGAATTGATGCCACCGGCGGTCGCCGGTGAAGTAGTTGCGTCTGCAACCATACACGACAGGGGCGGCGGCTGTGCCTATGTGACACATCGCGGTCCGCCTAGATTGGCCGCCTATGACCACACACCCGCACGCCGTCGACCCCCCGAAGCCCGGATCAAAGAACGCCCACATCTGGGCGCTCATCATCACCGGCCTTGCCCTGTTCATGGTGGTGCTCGACAACCTGGTGGTCACCACCGCGCTGCCGAGCATCCGCACCGACCTGAACACGTCGGTCACCACGCTCGGGTGGGTGGTCAACGCCTACACGCTGGCGTTCGCCAGCCTGCTGCTTACCGGCGCGGCGCTCGGTGACCGCTTCGGGCGCCGGCGGGTGTTCGCCATCGGCATCACCATCTTCGCGCTGGCGTCGGCAGGGTGTGCGCTCGCGCCCGACATCAACTCGCTTATCTTCTTCCGTGCGCTTCAGGGTCTCGGCGCAGCACCCGTGATGCCGCTGTCGCTCACCCTGCTGGCCGAGGCATTCCCGCCCGGCAAGCGTGGGCTCGCCATCGGCATCTGGTCGGGCATCAGCGGGCTGGCTGTCGCGGCCGGGCCCCTCGTGGGTGGCGCACTGGTTGACGGCCTTTCGTGGCACTGGATCTTCTGGGTCAACGTGCCCATCGGCCTCATCCTCGCCCCGATCGCCATCTGGAAGCTGCGCGAGTCGTACGGCCCCGACCGCCACCTCGATCTGGGCGGCCTGGTGCTGGTGGCCCTCGGCCTCTTCGGCCTGGTGTACGGCATCGTGCGTGGCAACGAGGCTGGTTGGGGGTCGCCGGAGATTCTCGCCACGGTCATCGGCGGCGTGGTGTTCCTCGCGCTGTTCCTGTTCTGGGAGACGCGCGCCAAGTACCCCATGCTGCCCCTGCGGCTGTTCCGCATCCGCGGATTCACCGTGGCCAACTCGGTCTCGGTGTGCCTGTACTTCGGCATGTTCGGCGCGGTGTTCTTCCTCGCCCAGTTCCTGCAGACGGTGCAGGGCGACAGCGCATTTGAGGCAGGTCTCAAGGTGCTGCCATGGACGATCATGCCCATGTTCATCGCCCCGCTGGCCGGCGCCTACAGCGATCGCATCGGGGCCCGGCCGCTCATGGCATCTGGTCTGTTCATCATGACCATCGGCTTCGTGTGGATGGGCCTGACCATCTCACCCGACATCTCGTATGGCGGGCTTGTGGGTGGGTTCCTGCTCGCCGGGTTCGGCATGGCGCTGGTGTTCGCTCCGGTGTCGAACATGCTCATCGGGTCGGTGCCCGAGACCGACATCGGCAAGGCATCGGGCGCCAACAACACCGTGCGCGAGGTGGGTGGTGCGCTCGGCATCGCCGTGATGACCGCCATCTTCACCGGGGCAGGCTCGTACGACAGCGGCCAGGCGTTTGTTGATGGCCTCAACCCCGCCGTGCTGGTGGGTGCGGGCGTGCTGTTCCTCGGCGCACTCATCGCCCTGCTTGCACCCAAGAACATCAAGGCACCCGCAGGCGGCGTGGCAGCGCACTGACCCCGGGCTAGTGCGGGCCGCGCCACCGCCGCTGGAACGGCTGGCGCCACCGGTGCGGTGCCACCAGGTCGTTCATGGCCTCGGGGCCCCATGAGCCGACCGGATACGGCAGCACGTCGGGCGGGTCGTCGAGCAGCGGGGCGGACACCTCCCACAGGCGCTCAACCGCCTTGGCCGAGGTGAACAGCGTGCGGTCGCCGCTCATGGCGTCGTAGATCAGGCGCTCGTAGGCCTCGAGAATCTCGCCGTGCGAGGCGTCCTCCTGAATGGAGAACTGCATGCTCTGCTTTGTGAGCCGCATGCCGGGGCCCGGGCGCTTGCCGTAGAACGACAGCGACAGGCGCGAGGCCTCAGCCAGGTCAAAGGTGAGGTGGTCGGGGCCGGCGGCGTCGAGCCCCGCACCCACGGGGAACATCGACCGCGGGGGTTCCTTGAACGCAATGCTGATGATGCGCCCTCCCTCAGCCATCGCCTTGCCGGTGCGCAGGTAGAACGGCACGCCCGCCCAGCGCCAATTGTCGATCTCGCAGCGCAGTGCCACGAAGGTCTCGGTGTCGCTGTCGTCGGCGGTGGTGGCATCGTTGCGGTAGCCCTCGTACTGCCCGCGCACGACGCTGGACACGTCGAGTGCCTGCATCGAGCGGAACACCTTGGTCTTCTCCTCCCCGATGGCCTCGGGGGTGAGGGCCGTCGGCGGTTCCATTGCGGTGAACGCCAGCACGTGGAAGAGGTGGGTCACCACCATGTCGCGGAAGGCACCGGTGCCCTCATAGAACGCACCCCGGCCTTCGATCGTGAGCGTCTCGGCCACGTCGATCTGGACGTGGTCGATGTGCTGGCGGTTCCAGATGGGCTCAAACAGCCCGTTGGCGAACCGGAAGGCGAGGATGTTCTGCGCCGCCTCTTTGCCCAGGAAGTGATCGATACGGAACACCTGGTGGTCATCGAACACCGTGCCAACCAGTGTGTTCAGCTCGATGGCCGATTCGAGATCCGTACCGAACGGCTTCTCCATGATCACGCGCGAGCGCTCGGACAGACCGGTGTCGCCGAGCATGCGCACCACCGTCGGGGCCGCCGCGGGCGGAATGCTCAGGTAGTGCAGGCGCTCAGGGAGGCCGCCCAGCGCCGCCTCGGCCTCGCGTACCCGCGCCACCACTTCGGATGACCCACCGGCAAGTGACGCGTAGGTGAGGCGGTCCTGCAGTGCGCTCCACTCGAGAGGGCTCACAGGAGACCTGGCAAAGGTGTCGCAGGCCTCGCGCACGATGGCGCGGAACTCCTGGTCGCCCATGTCGTCGAGTGCCGCGCCCACGATTCGGCACTCGGGCAGCAGGCCCGATCGCATCAGATGCAGTAGGCCCGGCAGCAGTTTGCGGCGCGCGAGGTCGCCGGTGGCCCCCACCAGCAACACCACGTGCGGGCTGAGGGGGGGAATATCAGCGGTGCCGACGTCATCGGGGTCGTGGTGCTGGTTCATGCCGCGCACTCTACGAGGGCGGCGCGCACGAATCGTTGGCCCGGCGGCGAATCCTCGGGGGCTACGTGGTG
>CAIPNN010000303.1 GCA_903866425.1 uncultured Actinomycetes bacterium | reverse complement strand
GGTGCCCACCACGGCAGAGCGCTGCACCGTGACCATGCGGCCCACCAGGCGCCGCTCGTTCACCGAGTTGAAGATGCACCCGCGCACCGACGCCAGCACTGAGCGCAGCAGCTTGGCGTAGGCCGCGCCTTCGTCGTGGATACAGGGGATGAGCACCATGCGATCGGGGTGCGCCATGCTGGCCATCTGCACCATTCCGAACAGCGCGGGTGCGCCCACCATCAGGTCGTACCCGCGGCTCTCCTCGCGGATGAACCGCTGCAGGTCGGGCGACCACACGTCTGAGAAGAGCAGGTCGCTCTCCTCGGTGGTGGTGAGGTGCCAGCCGGCGGCGCGCTTGGCCAGGAGCTCGTGGCGACGTGCCGGGTCGCGGGGGCCGGTGGCGAAGCGGTGCACGGCCACATCGCCGTCCATCTCGGTGCCGGCGGGGAAGTCGTCGAGCCAGTCAACGTGGTACCGGGCGCAGGTGGTGGCCACATGCACTTCGTCGCCTGGGCCCACGCCGTAATGCGCGTAGCCCCGCATCATCACCTCGGCGCCGCCCACGACCTCGGGGCCAAACCGGGGGACGACGAACAGCAGCTTCACGGGTGCCTAGGCCCGGAGTGCGGCCCGCAGACGCGAGGCCACGAAGTCCACATCGGCATCGGTGAGCTGCCCGTGGGTGGGAAGGCTGATGCTGTTGTCGCCGATCCAGTCGGCCGTGGGGAATGCGCCTGGGTTGGCATGCATGGGCAGGCGGTGAATGGGTGTGAATCCTGGCCGGGTCTCGATGCCGTCGATTGCCAACTGCTCGCGAATGCGGTCGCGCATCCCTGCATCCGTGCTGCGAAGGACGACGGTGAACATCCAGTGGCCATGGACGTGGTCGCCCGGCACAGGCGGCATGTGCACCAGATGATCCAGATCGCTCAGGCGATTGGCGTAGCGCATCGACACACGTGCACGTTCACCGAGGTGGTGCTCGATGCGCTCCATCTGTGCCAGGCCCACGGCGGCCTGCAGGTTGGTGAGCCGGTAGTTGAAGCCGAGCACCGGGTGGAAGTAGGTCCGGTTTGGGTCCTGCCCCTGATCGCGATACAGGCGCACTCGTGCGGCCATGTCCGCGGTGTGGCACGTGACCATGCCGCCTTCGCCCGTCGTGAGTGTCTTGTTGCCGAAGAACGAGAACGTGGCGAGGTCGCTGTGGCCACCAACGTGTGTGCCGCGTACGCGGGCCCCGATGGCCTCGGCCGCGTCTTCAACGATCATCACGTGCTCGGGCAGTGCGGCGCGCAGGGCGGCGATATCCACGGGCATGCCGTACAGGTCAACCGGAATGACGGCCTTCGTGCGTGGCGTCACGGCAGCGGCTACTGCGTCGGCGGTGATGTTCAGCGACACCGGGTCGGAGTCGACCAGCACGACATCGGCGCCGACGTACGCCACGGCATTGGCGCTGGCGACGTAGGTCATGGACGGCACGATGACCTCATCGCCCGGACCGATGCCGAGCGCGACGAGCGCCAGGTGCAGTGCAGCGGTCCCGTTGCTGCAGGTGACGGCGTGCTCGACGCCCGCCCACTCGGCGAACGCGTCTTCGAAACGCTTGACGTACGGGCCCTGCGACGACACCCACCCAGTGGCGATGCAGTCGGTCACGTACTGCATCTCGTTGCCCTGCAGGTCGGGGTAGGCCACCGGAATGCGACGCGTGCCGGGCTCCGAAACGCCCTGATGCTGTGCCGCATGTTGGTCGTGCGTTGCCATGGAGACTCCCGAGCCGAATGGGGGATCAGCAACAGAGGTTAGAGATTTGTTAGTTGACCCCTGCAACATGTGCCTTGCGAGATGCGGGCAAGGATCGCACGGAATGCCCACACGGCACCCGGACCTTGGTCCTAGCCCCGTCACCCACTCCGCGCTGTCGCTCCCTGAGAGACCGCGCCCTATGCGGGCCCGGCGCTACATGCTGTAGGCGAACGCTGCGATTTGCACAATGCCGGTGGTGATCGCGCACGCGGGCACTACGGGGGTGCCAAAGCTGTTGGTTGTGGCCCGGGCGATCACCGACAAGGTGGTGGGACCGGTCCACGAGTGCAGCATGCCGACTTGGCTTGCGCCTCCCATTTCAATTGTGCCGTCCTCGTTCACGTTGTCCGGGATCACGACGCCGTTCACCAGAAATCGGAAGGCGACCGCCATGTTGGTTGTGCCGCCGGTGGGCGTGCTGCCGGGGCAGGGCATAACTGCCCGCTCCGTGAACACCGACGTCTGGTACCTGAACGCGCTCGAGGCAGTGAAGGTCACGGTGCCCAGGGTCGTCCACCCGGCACCCGGCTGCAGCGTGACGCCTGCGTTCTGCGTGAAGCCCGGGATGGACGGCGACGTCGGCCCGGCAGGGCCAGCCGTGTTCCACGAGATCTTGGTGGCCGTCTTGCCGCACTTGGCCTTGGCCGTGACCACGCGAACGGCGCCACCCTTCTTGGCCTTGCAGGCGTAGATGGTGGTGTTCTTGGTGGCGGCGGTGGCCTGCGACGCGGCAACGGCACCGGTGGCGATTGCGAGACCGGCAATGGCCGCGGCAATGCGCACGGAACGGGAGGACGTCAAGAGAGGTGCCTTTCTTGGGGACTGGAGACCCCCGGAAGGCTAGCCCTGCCTACGCGGTGGCGGCGACCCTCGCGGTGCCTGCCCGGTGCGAGGCGTCCTTCACGGCTGCTGCCACTGCCGGCACCAGGCGCTTGTTGAACACCGACGGCACGATGTAGTCGGCGCTCAGCGCACCTTCCTCAACCACCACATTGGCGATGGCGCAGGCGGCGGCCATGAGGGCGTCGTCGCAGGCCTCGGTGGCGCGCACGTCGAGCAGGCCGCGCCAGATGCCCGGGAAGCTCAGGGTGCTGTTGATCTGGTTGGGCATGTCGGGGCGCGCGGTGGCGTACACGGCTGCGCCTGCGGCATCGGGGCCGTGCAGTTCCGGGTCGGGCATGCCAAGTGCAAGCACCACCGGGTCGGCGTTCATGGCCTTCAGGTCATCGGCGGTGAGCACGGCTGGTGACGACACACCCACGTAGGCGTCGGCACCCTTCAGCAGGTCGTGTGTGGCCTCGTCGGTCTCGGCGATGCG
>CAIPNN010000302.1 GCA_903866425.1 uncultured Actinomycetes bacterium | reverse complement strand
TCGGCCGACCCCTCCTGCAGTCCATGGTCCACAATCAGCGCGCCCGCTCGCACACCGCACTTGCCCTGCTCAAAGCCCAGTGCCACTGCGAGCGCCAGCGAGTCAGGGCCACCGCTCAGGGCCACGAGCACGAGCGGGGCGTCATCCGAAATCACCCAGCCGCCGGGCGCACCGCACGACGGATCGCGACGGGCAGACTGCTTGGCCCCCGGCAGGGCTGCATCCAGCGCCTCGCGCACGGCCCGACGAACGTCGGCCATGGCAGGGGTGAGGCGCGGGCGAGTAGTCATCTTCCAGTAACCTTAATGCCGGCAGTGACCATCCCTATATAAGGAGCACCCGTGGGCGACTACGACGTCATCATTGAGATTCCGCGCGGAAGCCGGAACAAGTACGAAGTAGATCACGAGACGGGTCGCGTGTACCTCGACCGCGTGCTGTTCACGTCTTTCGCGTACCCCACCGACTACGGCTTCTTCGAGAACACCCTGGGCCTCGACGGCGATCCCGTTGATGCACTGGTGCTGCTCGAGTACCCCGTCTTCCCGGGTGTGGGCGTCAAGGTGCGTCCCGTGGGCGTGCTCAACATGAGCGACGAGGCCGGCTCAGACGCCAAGGTGATCTGCGTGCCCTTCAAGGATCCCCGCTGGACGCACATCCAAGACCTCGCGGATGTTCCCGAGCAGACCCGCAAAGAGATTGAGCACTTCTTCACGCGCTACAAGGACCTGGAGCCCGGCAAGTTTGTGAACATCGAGGGCTGGGGCAATGCTGCCGAGGCCGAGGCGATTGTGCAGGCCGGCTTTGAGAAGCTCAAAGCCGAAGGTCACTAGACGCGGTTTCGATACGGCCTGCGGCCTACTCAACCGACGACGCGGGATGCGGCCTACTCAACCATCGCCGGTTGAGCCCGTCGAAACCCGTTGGTTAGATACCGACGCCTCGGTTACGCAAGAAGGGCAGTGGGTCAGTCGACGATCCGCCCTGGCGAATCTCGAAGTGCAAGTGGCAACCGGTTGACTGTCCCGTGCTGCCGATTCTGGCAATCACCTGACCGGGGGCCACGTATTCGCCGTAACCCACGAGGATTCCACCGCTCACAATGTGGGCATAGGAGGAGGTAATGCCACCCCCGTGGTCAACCCTCACAAAGTTGCCGTAGCCGCCGTACCAGCCAGCGTAAGTCACCGTTCCGCCCGAGACAGCGTAAATGTTCCAACCGCAACCAGAACCAATGTCAATGCCGTGATGCCACGACGATGACCAGCCGCCTGGCGTCCACACGGGGTTGCGCGGGCCGTAGTAGGAGGTGAGTCGGCCCTGTGACGGAATGGTCCACCCCGAGTCACTGACCGCGATTCCCCGCTGAGCGGCTTCCTCCTGAGCGCGTTTGAGCGCCTCGGCTACACCCTGCTGGTATCCCGCAACGGTCCTCGTCGTTTCGTCTTGCAGGGCAGCGAGCTGGGCGCGCAGGGTGTCGAGGTCGCTCTGGTTGGCCGCGAGCTTGTCGGCCACCACCTGCTGGGCGGCAACGGCTGCCTGCATGGCCGCATCCGCCTCTGCCTTGAGTTTCTCGCGCTCGACCTTGGCCACCTTGGCTTGATCGGCCAGCGACTGAGCTTCGTTTTGCGCGGCCTTCGCCGTGTCATAGACCTGGGCCGAGCGCTCCACCATTTTGCTCATGTTGCCGAGCTTCGAGAGCAAATCGTCGGCGTTCGTGCCACCGTCGAGAAGAAGTCCGATGCTCATGTCGTTTCCGCCCGAGCGGTAGAGCTGGGCCGCGAGGCGCCCCGCCTCGGTCGTCGCTTGATCGGCCTCGGCTTGTGCCTCGGTGGCGGCAGCCGTGAGCTGGTTGTAGCGCACGTCCGCTTCATCAAATTTCGCGACTGCCGCGCTGTAGGCCTCGCCCGCTTCCTGCGCCTTCTGAGTGGCCGCGTCGAGTTCCGTCTGAATCTGGGAGATGAATGCTTGCAGCTCGGCCATCTGCGCTTTTTTGGCGGCCTCGTTGTTCTTGGCGTTCTGCACGTCATTCCACGAAGGGTACGCATTGGCGGCACTCACATTGATGCCGGCGGTCGCCACGCACGCTACCAGGACGACGGCAGCGGTAATGAGACGCAGGGCAGAACGCATGCCGTCACGCTAACAGGCGCAGTTGGGAGAACGACCAAAGGCTCCCGGACTGGCGGAAAACTCTCAGGTGAGAGTTGAGAGTCTCCTAGCTGGTGAAGAGGGGCACCAGTGCGCCCGAGAACACCTGCCAAGCCAGAACGCTCTTGGCGATCAAGCTCAACGTGATGTACATGCGCTCACCGCGGAGGTAATCGCGCCATCCGCCAACCTGGCGATACTGCAGCACCTGGTTGATCGCGAAGGTGTTGAAGAACACGAACAGCGAGACGATGATGCCGATAACGAAGCCAGGAACCTCGGCCGCGCTGGTCGATCCGGGCTGAAGCGTGTAGATGAGGATGATGATCCACGGCACGATGCCCGTCATCGAGCCAAAGATAAAGGGCAGGAACTTCTTGTTGCCCGGCTTCTCATACTTCTCCTGAAGTGCACCGAAGAGAATCATGCTGGCGTTGACGGCGAAGATCGCGAAGAGTGCTCCCACGTCGGTGGCGCCGGTCAGCTGAGCGATGAGCCAAATCATGACGGACGAGCTCAGTGCGTACTCGGTCCAGCGGAAGTAGTTGTGGTTCTTCTTGAGTCCGGCGGCGTAGCGGTTGAACACGCCCGGCAGAGAGATGAGGAAGTGGAAGAACGCCGAGAGGAACAAGAAACCCACGACGCCGAGGCCGAGGTTGACCTCAAACAGGGTGACTCGCTCGGTGGGCAGGTCGACTCCGGGCGGGCCGGTCATGTAGTCAACCGTGACGGGGAACATCACCTGGGTGCTGATTTGCGTCAGAACAAAAAGGAACGCGAGGCCCTGAAGAAGGTGGACAGCGCCCGCAACGATGTTGTACGTGCGTAAGCGCTTGATCTGCTCGTCTGCAGAACGTTTTTTGCGAGCCATGGTGGGACCTCCCCGATTGAGACGCGAGACCTTCAACGCCTCCCTAGAGTTTGGTGGGATTGATGCGTGCTGTCTAGTCCCCCCGCCGATTCGCGCCAATACGCGTGTCTCCCCTATGCTGAATACTCGGTAATCGTTAGAGACGAAACATCCGGCCCCATCGTTTAGCGGCCTAGGACACCGCCCTTTCACGGCGGCAGCACGGGTTCGAATCCCGTTGGGGTCACGACCGGATGTAGACTCAATTCGGTTGCCGAAAGGTAGTACGCAAGGCCCTGTAGCGCAGTTGGTTAGCGCGCCGCCCTGTCACGGCGGAGGTCGCGGGTTCAAGTCCCGTCAGGGTCGCGGATGGGGCCCTTCTTCGGAAGGGTTTTTCATCTGGCGACGTCGCTCTCCGGAGCGATCCGCCTGGCTCTGTAGCTCAGTTGGTAGAGCGCACGACTGAAAATCGTGAGGTCACGGGATCGACGCCCGTCGGAGCCACCCCTAGAAGTGCTGGTCAGATGCGCTATTGCACGAGCGATGGAACTAGATTACTCAATGCTTCCTCATTGTTGACTACATCGCGATTGCGAACAGAGCTCAATCTCGAGCCGGGGTGCGCGCGAGCCGCGCGACTACCTCACGACGAACATCCGGATGCAGACCTGCCCGTTGTCATCCCGAGCGATACCGACGAACTGGTTCTCGGCCAGCCACCGGTGCGCGGGCGCATCGGTCTGGAACACCGGCGCCGTGCGGTAGTAGTACTCGCTCTCGTCGACCGGCTCCTTGGCCATCATGCGCGCGCCGACCTCGGGCGTCGAACGGAAGTAGCCGCGGTTGAGGATGTCGATCACGCTTCCGTCGTCGGCGCGCAGGAGGTAGCGGGCGTCGAGCTGGAACGTGTCGCCGCGCTGCACCGACCAGTCGCCACCGCCGGCGAGCACCTCGCCGTTGAGCAGGGGTCCCGCGACGGTGCCGCCCGTGATCGGAGTGAACCAGAGCCTCTCGTCGGGACCACGGCCCACATGCCAGCCGTCGTCCACGCTGACACGCAGCTCGAACGCGAACTCGAGAACGGGGAGCGGGATTGCGGTCATACGAACTCCTTCAGGGATGGGCGGAGATGGCCGAGCACGGCCTCGAGGTCGCGGCCGGCCGCGAGGGCGACGTGGTCGCCGTTGCGGGGTCCGATCAGCTGCACCCCGGTCGGCAAGCCGTCGTCATCGAGCCCGGTCGGCACCGCGACCGACGGCAGGCCCAGCAGGTTGACTGCCACGAGCAGGGCGTGCGACCGCCACAGGGTCGTCGTGGCGGCGGGCCCGGAGAGGTCGAACCCGATCTCGGGCATCCGCGCGGCCGACACCGGACCCAGAACGATCGGATGCTGCACCTGGAAGGCGTGCCATGCCGACGCGATGGCCACCCGGCGCGCCCACGCCATGCCGTACTCCTCGACGGTGTCGAACGGGGCGACCTCCTGCGCGTTTTCGAGGAAGTACCGGGTCGAGCCGTCGCTGAGCGGCTGCGGTAGCCCCCCGGGCAGGAAGGCGCCGATCATCTCGGCCGTCGAGAGCCGACGCCAGAGCACGGCGGCCTCCTCGAGCAGGGGCGGCTCGGCATCCACGACCTCCCAGCCCCGTGCGACAAGAGCATCGGCGGCGCGGTCGATCGCGTCGGCGACCTGCGGGTCGACCCCCCACCCGAGCGGATCCCGCACCACCGCGGCCCGCCGCGGTCCCTCATACGACGACGGATGCGGAATCGAGTTGGTCAACGGGTCGCGATCGTCGGCACCCTGCATGATCCCGAACGCGAGATCGAGATCGTCGATGGAGCGGGCGATCGGACCGTTGACCGCGAAGTGCTGCAACGTCAGCGGAACGGGTTCGTCCGAGGTGGCGACGGGTGGCGGGATGCGACCCGCCGACGGCCGCAGCGCGCACACGCCCGCAGCGTAGGCGGGCAGCCGCAGCGAACCGCCGTAATCGTTGCCGAGTCCGAGGGGCGTCATCCCCGTGGCGACCGCCACGGCATCCCCGCCGCTCGATCCGCCGGGGACCCGCGAGGCGTCCCACGGGTTGATCGTGCGTCCGAACAGGTCGTTGTCGGTGTCCCAGCGCAGCCCGAAATCGGGCATGTTGCCGCGGCCGATCGGGATGGCGCCCTCGCCGAGGAGGCGTTCGACGAGGGTCGCGTCGCCCGAGGGAACGGCGTGCGCGAGGAACGTCCAGCCGCTCGTCGTGGCCGACCAAGTCAGATCGATGTTCTCCTTCACGGTGAACGGCACGCCCGCGAGCACCCCGGTCACCCGCCCCGCGTCGACCTCGTCGGCGAGGGCGCGCGCTCGATCGTGGAACACGACGGTCAGCGCGTTGACCACGGGATTGACGTCGTCGATCCGGGCCAGGTGCGCGTCGATCACCTCGCGAGCCGTGACCGAACCCGAGCGGATGGCAGCGGCGAGTTCGCGCAGGCCGCCCTGCCACAGGGGGCTCGGCACGTCTGGTCGTTCGGTCATCGGTGGACTCCTGGGTCGATGGTCGGAAGCGCGGACGTGCGCATGGGCACCCGACGCTGCGGCACCCAGCCCTCGCGCGGGATCGAGGCGAGCAGCAATCGTGTGTACTCGGCGGCGGGCGCGTCGAGAACCTCGGCGATCGGGCCCTGCTCGACGACCACGCCGGCGCGCATCACGATTACCTGGTCGCACAGGCGACGCACGGCCGAGAGATCATGCGAGATCATGAGCAGGGCGACTCCGGTGTCGCGTCGGATGCCGTCGAGCAGGGTGAGGATCTCCACCTGCGTCGTGACATCGAGCGCGGAGACCGCCTCGTCGAGAACCAGGATCTCGGGGTCGGCGGCGAGCGCCCGGGCGATCGCCACGCGCTGGCGCTGCCCTCCCGAGAGCGATCGCGGACGACGATCCGCGAGCTCGGGCGCCAGTCGCACCGCGGCGAGCAGGTCGTCGACGCGGGCATCCACCTCGTTGCGCGCGGCGCCACGGCGGTGCACCCGTACCGCCTCGGCGAGGGTCTGGCGCACCGTCTGCCGTCGATCGAGCGACAGGTAGGGGTCCTGGAAGACCATCTGCGCGATGCGGGCGCGGCGTCTCCACCCCGCGGTGGCCCGGGGGGCCGAGGTCCAGTCCTCCCCCTTCACCCGCACGGATCCGGCGTCGGCGTGCTCGAGGCCGGTGATGATGCGGGCGACCGTCGACTTGCCCGAACCCGACTCGCCGACGATGCCGAGCGACCCCCCGGGCGCGAGGGTGAAGTTCACGTCGTCGACGGCGAGCAGGTTCTCGCGGCGCCCGCCGCGCGCCGCACGCACGGCGAAACTCTTGCGCAGGCCCTCGACGACGAGCACCGGCTCGACGGCGGGGAGCACGGCATCCATGAGCCTCATGGCTCCCTCGTGGAGCACCCCGGCGGGGTGCCCGTCGGACTCGCGTTCGATCCGGCCGTCGATGGGGTCGGGGATGGCGGACGAGATCCCGGCCAGCTCGAGCGCGAGCGAGTTTGCCCAGATGCCGTGGTGGTCGCGGTTCTGCAGGACCACCGGGCGATCGGGCACGATCGCGTCGAGCAGCCGGCGCGACGGCGTTCCGCCGGAGAAGTGCGGCATGCTCCACCCGCCGCCGAGGATCCACCGGTCGTTCGGGTGGTGCCGGGCGTAGGCGGCGATGCGGGCGACCGTGTCGTCAGCATCCGATGCCGCCGAGACATCGCACTGCAGGAGTTCGATCGCGCCGGCGATGGGATGCGCGTGCGCGTCGTGGAACGCGGGCAGCACGAGTGCGCCGCCGAGCTCG
>CAIPNN010000301.1 GCA_903866425.1 uncultured Actinomycetes bacterium | reverse complement strand
GTTACTGCGCGGCGTACGCCTGTCGCAGCCGGGCGGCCATTGGGCCCGGGGAGCCGTCGCCCACCGGCTCGCCGTCGATGGTGACGACCGATGTGACGCCCGCCAGACCGTTGCTCAGCAGCACCTCATCGGCACTGCGCCATTCGGGTTCGCGGAGGTGGCGCACCTCGACGGGGATGCCCTCGGCTGCGGCGACCTCGAGCAGCAGGTCGCGGGTGACGCCGCCGAGGATTCCCTCAACGGGCGGAGTTACCAGCGTGCCGCCGGTCACGATGAACACGTTGGCGGCGTCTGACTCACCCAGGCGACCCTGGTCGTCGATGAGCAGGGCGTGGTCGGCGCCTGCGGCAACTGCCCGGCGGTGGGCCAGGCGGTGGCTGGCGTACGACAGCGTCTTGTGTTCGTGAATCTCGTTGCCCGGCCACCAGGTGCCCGGCAGGGCGACGACGGCCACGCCGGTGTTGGGATCGGCGGGCTCGTACGGCGTGGCCTCCACCAGCAGGGTGGGGTGGGTGGTCACGGTGATGCGCACGCGGTGGGGGGAGTCGTCCAGTTGGGCCACCACGGCGTCCACCGCGGTGCGGATGTCGGCGCCCGTGGGGATGGGGTCGAGCGCGAGGGCGGTGATGGATGCCGACAGACGCGCGAGGTGGCGGTCGAGCATGGCCACCTGCCCGTTCTCGGCGCGCATGGTCTCGAACAGGCCATCGCCCCAGCGCACGCCGGGGTCGGTGATGGGAAGCGCCGCGGTGGCAGGGTCGACCAGCGCGCCGTCCAGCCACACCACGTGGCTCATGGCGCCTCGGCTCCAAGGGCGTCGAGGAACGGCCGCGCCTTGCGCCAGGCCTCGTCGCGCTCGGCCACCGGGTCGGAGTCCCACACAATTGCCCCGCCACACCAGTACTGCGCGCGCGGCACGTCGGTGGGCACCCATGCCGTGCGGATGGTCACGCTGGCGTCAAGCGATCCGTCGGTGCCTACGGCAACCACGCTGCCGAATGCGGGGCCGCGGCCCACGGGCTCGATCTCGCGGATCACCTCGAGCGCGCGCACCTTGGGTGCACCGGTCACCGATCCGGCGGGGAATACGGCGCGCAGCACGTCGGCTGGGCCTGCGTCGTCGCGCAGTTCGGCGCGCACCTGGCTCACCATGTGGTCGGCGTATGCAGTGGTGAGCGGACTCATGAGCGACGGCACGGACACACCGCCGGGCTTTGCCACGCGTCCGAGGTCGTTCCGCACCAGGTCGACGATCATCACGTGCTCAGCACGGTCTTTCACCGAGTGGCGCAGGCCCTCGTACTCGCCGGGGGCGGCAGTCCCCTTGATGGGCTCACTCCACGCGGTGCGCCCGTCGCTGGCAACCATGCGCTCGGGTGACGCCGACACCACGGTGCCCTCGTCCATCACCACATAGGCCCGGTGCGGCGCATCGCCAGCCGCAGCCCAAAGCGCCTGCGCCAACGCAAGTGCCCCCTCACCCCACTCGGCATCGAGCCGCTGCACCAGATTGACCTGGTACACGTCGCCGGCCCGGATCAGCTCGCGAGCCCGCTCAACCGCAGCGAGATAGAGATCGCCAGGAAGTGACGAGAACACGCTCGCATCACGGTGCCTGACACCACTCGGTGCCAGACACCCACCGGTGCCAGACATAACAGGGTGTCTGGCACCGGTAGTGAGCAGCAGTTCTTCGAACTCGCTGCCCATTCGTTCTCCGTGCAGCGTTGCCGTGCCGTCGTCTTCGATCACGAATACCGCTGGGTATCTCGCGATTGCTCCTGTTGGTGGGCCCGCCTCGTCGGGTGGGGAGCCCGGCAGCAACTCCACGGTTCCCGCCAGGCGGTCGCCCAGCAGGCCCATCCAGCCGCCCGCCATCGGGTCGGCGCCCGTCGGCGTGGTGGGGCGGCGCAGGGCGTCCCAGATTCCTGCGCCCGTTGCCACTTCGTCGGGGCAGGCGGCAACGATGGTGCGGCCCAGGTGGCGGGTGAGCACGGGGCGGGGCAGGTGGTGCACGGCCTGCAACAGGGTGTCGGGGGAGACCCGTCCGGGCAGGCGCACGGCCACGGCGCCACCCTGCTGTGTGACAATGGACTGTCCCGCGAAGGCTCCGGTGGTGGTGCGCTGCCCCATTGCCTTCGACGCTACACAACGAGGAGAGCCGTGCGTCACACAATCGCGTTCCAGGCCACAGGTTTCGAGGCCGGTCCCGTCGACGTGCAGATTGAGGTGCCCGAGGGCGAAGAGGGCCCCGAGCCCAACCAGATCCCGTCGGCCATCATTGCGTTCCTGGGTGGTCCGTCCATTCAGGCGACGGCCTTCATCAGTCAGGTTGACGCCGAGAACATCATGGGCGCCTTCACCCAGGCTGAGTCGATGCGTGGTCAGATGCCCGCTGAGGCCGCATCGTGGGAGCCCGAGGACACCATCATGCCCGCGGCCATGCTCTTCGGCGTGAACATCGAGAGCCTGGTTGGCGCGGCGGTCACCCCGCCGCACATTCAGGATGAGGGCCAGATCGTGCCCCACTGGACCGTCGGGCTGCAGGACGCCGACGGCTCGTCAATTCAGGTTGCCGTGAGCGACGCCCTGTCGGTCACCATCATCCGCGCACTGGCCGACATCGCCAACGGCACGCTCGCTGACGCCGATGAGCTCGACGCCGCCCCCGTGCTTGACGACGACGTGGAGGAGGACGCCTAGCCCGAGTGGCTAGGCGGTGACGGCGGCTTCGCGGTCGCCCGACATGGACAGGCGGCGCACGGCATCAACCAGCTGTGGGCCGCCGTCCTTGGCCATGTCGTGGCCCGCGCCCTCTGCCACCTCGAAGGTGGCGGCGCGCAGCCAGATGGCCAGCTCGCGCTGATCCTGTGACGGCACGGCCTTGTCGTCCTCGCCGGCCACGATGGCCACGGGGGCGTCAACCTGTGCAAGCGCGCCGCGCCAGTCGGGGCGGGTTGCCATGGCCTCGGCGGCAAGCGCCTGGCCCTCGTCGCGGTTGCGCTCACGAAGTGCGCGGGCGATGAGCATCCAGCGGTCGCGGCCATCACTGTCCTCACCACGCGGGCCGATGCCCGACAGCACCAGGCCAGAGACCAACCCGGGGTGGCCAAGTGCCAGGGCCAGCGCCGTGGCGCCACCCAGCCCGATGCCCAGCATCACCGCGCCGCCACCCTCGGTGGCCACAAGGCGTGCGACGTCGCTTGCGAAGTCGTCGATGCTCCACGGGCCGGCAGGGCACGGCGAGTCGCCGTGGCCACGCAACGCCGGAATCATCACCCGGTGATCCTTGGCGAGTGGCTTCAGCGCCTTCTTCAGATCAGACGAGGGTCGGCCGACATCGTGGAGTGCCACGACGAGAGGACCGTCCTTGCCTTCAGTGATGAAGGAGAGGTTGATTGCAGGCGGAAGTGATGGCATAGGCGGGGCAGGATAGGTGCACAGCCTGTGCGGAGTCAAGGAAATCGCACAAAGAGCCTGCTAATTAATGCTTTATGCGCTGATGTGGGCCAACAGCAAATCGGCGAATTCGGCGGGTTGCTCGAGCGCCGTCATGTGTCCAGCACCACCGATGATGGCCAGCGTCGCCCCGGGGATTGCCGCGGCCATTTCGGTGTGCTCGGCCGGCGTGGTGACGGCGTCGTGCTCGCCCACCACCAGCAGCGTGGGCACCGTGATGCCGGGGAGCAGCGCGGTGTGGTCGTCGCGCGTGGCGATGGCCATGGTGGCGTCGGCCATGGCCTCGGCGGGCTGGCGATCGGCGATGGCGCGCAGGCGTGCCACCACCTGGGGGTCGGGGCTGGGCCCGAGTGCGCGCGGCACAAAGCCATTGAGAAAGGCTGCGCTGCCGTCGCGCCTGAGCGTCTCGGCCGTCGTCCGCCGGGTTGCCATGCCGTCGGGGGCCTCGGCCGCCGCCCGGGTGTCGGCAAGCACCAGGCTGCCAATTCGGTCGGGGTGTGCCGCCAACAGCGCCAGCGCCAGGTAGCCGCCCATCGAGAGGCCCACCACGGCGGAGCTCGCAGGGATGTCCCCTGCGAGGCGGTCGGCTTCGCCGGCCATCGTCCATCCGGGCTCGAGCCCACGCCCGCCGAACCCGGGCAGGTCGGGGGTCATCACCTCGTGGCCCGCAGCGCGCACGGCACCCGCGACCTCATCCCAGAATGAGGAGTCCTGCGGAAACGGATGCAGCAGCACCACGGTGGCCACGGCTACGCCCGGGCCTCGAGGATGAGCCCCGACACGGGGAACGCCACGGTGTCGCCACGCATCCATGGCGCCATGGTGCGCACCAGTTCGGCCTCGAGCGCCGGCGCCTCGGTGGGGTCGCCGATGGCAAGCGACGTGCAGTAGGCCTCGGCGATGTCGGCCAGCGAGTCGAACTCGGCATCAACCGTGTGCAGCGACACCCGCACGGCGTCGAGCCCTGCGTCGTCAGCGATCTCGGCCAGTTCATCCGGGTCGCCCATGCTGAACGCAGTGCGCACCAGTTCGGTGGCCTTGCCGCCCGAGTGCGCCTCGATGGCCGCGATGATGCCCTCGAACCCCGGGCAGTCGTCCACGTGCCCCCATGTGGACACCACCATGCGCCCGCCCTGACGCGTCACCCGCGCCATCTCGGCAAGTGCCGCCGATGGGTCGTCCATGAACATGAGCCCGAAGCTGCAGGCGATGGCATCGGCCTCGCCATCGGCGAATGGCAGGTCTTCTGCGCCGCCCATCACGAACTCCGCCTCGGGCGTGCGCTCGGCGGCGCGGTCGAGCATTGAGGCCGACGGGTCGGCACCCACCACCCGCATCCACCCGGCATCGATGAGGTGCGGCGGCAGCACGCCGGTGCCGCATGCGATGTCGAACACGGTGTCGCCCGCCTCGCCCAGCAGCGCCGCCACGCGGGCAGCCCAGGGGTCGAAGATCGCGGGCACCAGGATGTCGTCGTACGCATCTGCCGCCCCGCCGATGAAGTAGCCGTCGCCTCCGCTCATCAGCCGGTCACTCCCAGCACGGCGCGTGCCCGCGCATCCAGCGGGTTGAGGGCCAGTACGTGCTCCCAGGCCGCCCGGCCTGCGCGGGTATCGCCAAGTGCGAGTGCCAACACGGTCCATCCTTCGGGGTTGTCGGGCTGCACCTCGGTGGCCATGCGCGCAGCCTCGCGCAGCGCCACCGTGTCGCCCCGCAGCGCTGCTGCGCGGGCCTTCAGCAGCCACGGTTGGATTGAGAACGGATTGAGCGCCGCGGCCTCAGAGGCGTTGCTGTCGGCAACGCCTGGCTGGCCCGCCGCCACTGCGGCGTTTCCGGCTGCGACGTCCTGCTGGCTCCACCACGGCATGAGTGTGCTGATGATGAGGATGGGCACCAGCACCCAGCCGCCGGCGATCGCTGCGCGAGGCAGTTGCTTGCCGGGTGCCACGGGCCCGGGTGTGGCCGACGCGATGAGGATTCCCCCGGCTGCCATGGCGGCCGTGGTGAGGGCGGGCACCGTCCAGGTCCAGTCGAGTTGCGACTGCAAGAGGAACGCGGCGGCGATGGCGAGCGGCAATGCAATGCTGGGCGGCGCCCCGCGGTGCCGGGCGCGCACCACCGCCCACGCCACCCCGGCCACCAGTGCTGCCAAGAGCGCCAAGCCGATGATGCCGAGGCCCGACAGCACCTCCAGCACCAGGTTGTGCGGCTGACGCACGTTCAGGCGATCTTCGGGGTTGGTGCGCTCGCGCAGGTGCACCAGCGAGAAGGACCCGGCACCCTCGCCAATGATGGGCTGCTCGCCCAGCGATGCCACGGCCTCCTTCCACCATTCGATGCGCTGGTTGGTGTCGAGGCTGCCCAGGCGACCCGGGTTGTTGGCGAGCCCCCCTGACGTGCCGGCGATCTCGCTGGCCCGTGTGGAGATCCAGCCGCCAACCTCATCGGGCTTTGCGGCCGTGTAGCCAATGGCGCCCACCACGGCGAGCCCTGCGATCACGAGTGCCACCACGCCCGCCCGCCTGCGCGTGAGCCGCCCGCCGCCCAGCAGGCGCAGGGCCAGCCAGCCCACCAACAGCGCAAGTGCCACGCCCAGGGTGATACGCCACAGCAGGCCAAGGCCGGCGTCGCTGCGGTCGGCGGCAATGAGGGCGTCGTCGGTGAGGGCATCGGTGGTGAGGCCGTAGATCACCGGCAGCAGGGCACCGATGGCGCCGCCGATGAGCACCGACAGCATGCGCACACGCCCCGGCACCATCCACAGCACGATGACCAGCACCAGGATGAGCGCGAGCAACCCACCGCGTGAGTACGTGAGCATGAGGGCCGTGAACACCACGGCCAGTGCGCCAGACGACACCAGCAGATCGGTGGTGGTGGACCCCCGGCGACCGGCCCACCACAGAATGCCCGGCACCGCCATCACGGCCACAAGCGCCAGGGCGTTCCAGTACCCGATTGGCGCCTGCAGGCGCGAGGGCTCGTAGTCGCTGCCAAACACGGTGGGCAGGCAGCGGGCAAGCAGGGCCCATGCGATGACCGGCGCGGTGGCCAGCGCGAGCCCCATCGCAAAGCGTTCGGGTGCGTGCGGGATGATGCTGCCGAGGGTGATGCCCAGCACCAGGGCGAGGAATGCCAGCGCCGTGTGGTTGGCCTCGGTCCAGGCCGTGTCGGGAGCGAGGGCCCAGGCGATGGAGATGCCGGAGAACAGGGCCAGGCCGAACAGGCCACCCATCGCCAGCAGGGAGGGCCCCGACTGCAGCGCCGCACGATCGTGGGCGCGCATGACGGCCCAGGCCGCAACCGGCGCGGCGAAGACCGTCGCGAAGAGCGCCGCCGTGGCGCCGCGCGTGGCAAGCCCGTCGCCCAGGTCGATTCCGCCATTGGCGCACGTGAGCATCGCCCAGCCCACGAGCAGCAAAATGCCCACCACAACGGGGGCGTCCGATCGCCTCATCCGCACCGTCAGCAGGTGCCCCCGGGACGTGCGTGCTTGCCCGCCCCATTGGGCATGGGTACGCTCGCCGTCCTGCCTATGGCCTCCATCATCCGCCGCAGCGTACTCGCGTCTTTCCTGCTTGCGCTCACGATGGGACTCCTCACGGGGTCCGCATCCGCGAGTGGTCAGGCCGTGCTCGCCGACTACGCCGACAACGGCCAGTTGAGCCAGTGCTATTCGCGGGCCGATTACGCCGCCGCCCTCACGCAGGTTCGACCCGACCAGCAGCAGTACGGCGCGGCGGTTGACGTGATTCAGCAGGCGCAGATCGAGTGCGCCGGCAAGGCGGCGGGCACCACCGCGGTTGCCGCCACCGCGGGTGCGCAGGCCAACGAGGTGAGTGGCCGTGCGGTGCTGGCCGACTACGAGGACAACGGCCAGATCAACGGTTGCTACACGCTTGCTCAGTACGAGGATGCCCTCAAGCTCATCCGTCCCGACCAGCAGCAGTACGGCGCGGCCGTTGACGTGATCCGTCAGGCCGAGCTCACCAATCTGCGTCGCCCCGGCGGTGCCTGCGCCAACGCGGCCAGCGCCACTACCGTGGCGGTGCAGGACGACAGCGGCCTGCCGGCCGCCGTGTGGATCATCATCGTGCTTGCGGGCCTCGCCATCGTCGGTGCGGTGGCCTGGCTCATCTTCGGCCGGCGAGGGGAATAGCCGCATGCGCAAGCTGGTGAAGGACCTGATCCTTCCCGTCGTCGTGGCCATCACCCTGGCGTTCGTCATTCAGGCGTCGCTGGCCAAGCCCTACGAGATTCCCACCAACTCGATGTTCCCGGCCATCCAGGGCGCCAACTCCACTGGCGACCGGGCGCCCGACCGCGTCATCGCAAACCGGGTCATCTACAAGCTGCGCGATATCTCGCGCGGCGACATCGTGGTGTTCGACCCCACCAAGGGCGCACGCGCCGCATGCAGCGAGCCCGGCGACGTGCCGTTCGTCAAGCGCGTCATCGGCCTGCCGGGTGACGAGGTGACGGTGAAGAAGGCCACGGTGTCGGCATCGAGCCCGTATCCCGAGCTTCGCCCCGGTGGCAGTGCCGCAGTGCAGCGCACCGCCACACCCAACTCATTTGGCCCTGATGGTGTGACTGAGCGTCAGCTACAGGAGGGCGACACCACCTACGTCACCTTCGTGAAGAAGGCGGGCGACTCCGTGGCCACGCCGTACGTGGTGCCCGACGCGCTTACCCCTGATTACGAGAAAACCTTCCCCGTGGTGCCCGCGGGAAACATCCTGGTGCTGGGCGACAACCGCCCGGGGTCGTGCGACGCGCACGTATGGGTGGAGCGCGATGCCGCATTCACCCCGCAGGACAACGTGATTGGCCAGGCAGAGCTCATCTACTGGCCCATCACCCGCCTGCAGTTTCTGGGCTGATCCCCGCCTGACGTCTTGGCAGGGGGTCGTGCCGTGCCATTCCCCGGCAGCCGCGTGAGTGCACGGAAACACGGCATTTTGGGCGATTATCGCTCTGAGCGGGCACTTCGCAACAATAGGAACTTGCACCCCCGACACACCGGATGTAGTGTGCCGCCCCATGTCGCTCACCCCATACCTAGTGGTCGCCCCGTGATCTGCCCATTTTGCGAGGGATCAGAGCACCGTGTCATGGAATCTCGTGTTCCAGACACCAAAGACGCCATCCGGCGCAGGCGTGAGTGCCAGACATGTGGCAGGCGTTTCACCACGTACGAGCGGGTGGAGGAGATGCCGCTCGTGGTGATCAAGAGCAATGGCGACCGTGAATCGTTCGATCGCGAGAAGCTCTTGTCCGGACTGCAGCGTGCGTGCCACAAGCGTTCCGTCCCCACCGCCCACCTCGAGACCGCCGTGCGCGACATCGAGGTGAGCCTGAGGAATCGCTTGAAGCAGGAGGTGTCGAGCAATGCCATTGGCGAGCTCGCCCTCCGCCGGCTCAAGGATGTGGACACGGTCGCCTATGTGCGATTCGCATCTGTGTACCGGCAGTTTGAGGACACCGACGAGTTCGCGGACGAGCTGCACAGGCTCGAGCGCGAGCCCCCGCTCCCTAGGGGCCAGCGTCCGCTGGACGATCACATGTTTGAACTCCTGACCGAGTCCAGTCCGGCAGCCCGCCCCGCGCGGCGTCGGCTCCGCGCCCTGGCGGGCGGGCTTGGCGTTGAAGATGAAGTGACCACCGAGAATGAGAACAGCAGCACCGGAGCCGAGGAGGCACGAGATGGCGACTGAGGTCGTCGGCGCAGGCGCGTCGAGCAAGAGGTCCGCATCGTCCAAGCGCACGACGCTTGGCCTGAAGCGTCACTTCACGAAGAAGGGCAAGCACCCTTACGACCTCCTGGAGTGGGAGCGCCGCAGCGCCGGCATCTCGTCCGGCGACGGCACGTCGGTGTTCGAGCAGGACAACATCGAGGTTCCCGCCGACTGGTCGCAGCTGGCCACCAACGTGGTGGCGTCCAAGTACTTCCGCGGCGCCATGGGCTCTCCCGAGCGCGAGTACTCGGTGAAGCAGCTCATCGACCGCGTGGTGCTCACCATCAAGGCCTGGGGTCTTGAGGAGGGCTACTTCTCCAACGAGGACGAGGCCAGCACCTTCGAGTACGAGCTGTCGCACCTGCTCGTCAACCAGAAGGCCGCCTTCAACTCGCCGGTGTGGTTCAACGTCGGCATGCGCGAGAACCCCCAGTGCTCCGCCTGCTTCATCCTCTCGGTTGAAGACACCATGCAGTCGATCCTCGACTGGATCGGCAAGGAAGGCATCATCTTCAAGGGCGGGTCCGGCTCGGGTATCAACCTGTCGGCCATCCGCTCGTCGAAGGAGCGCATGTCGGGTGGCGGCGAGGCCTCGGGCCCCGTCTCCTTCATGCGCGGTGCCGACTCCTGCGCCGGCGCCATCAAGAGCGGTGGCACCACTCGTCGCGCCGCCAAGATGGTCATCCTCAACGTCGACCACCCGGACATCCGCGAGTTCGTCAACTGCAAGGCGACCGAGGAGAAGAAGGCCTGGGCGCTTGGCGAGATGGGCTACGACATGGG
>CAIPNN010000300.1 GCA_903866425.1 uncultured Actinomycetes bacterium | reverse complement strand
TGGCCGCGGCGGCCATCACGTTCTCGCGATTATGCCCCCCACGCAGGGGAATATCGTGCCACGCGGCCACCAGACCCAGCCCGCGCACGTGCAATCCGCCCTCGGCCCATGACACCGTGTCAGGCCCCTCGTCGCCGGCCTGCGAAATGCGCCGGGCCGGCGCTGATCCGCCGGTGGCGAACTGCGGCGGAAGGATCGACAGATCGTGCGCACCCTGGTGCGCGAACAGGTTCAGCTTCGCCTGCGTATAGGCCGCGAAGTCGGGGTAGCGGTCCATGTGGTCGGGCGTCACATTCAGCAGCACGGCCGCATGGGGATGGAACGAGGGGATGTCCTCCAGCTGGAACGACGAGCACTCGGCCACCAGCCAGGTATCTGCCGGTATCTCCCCCACCAGCGATGCCATGGGCGTTCCCACGTTGCCGCAGGCCACGGCGCCCAGCCCACCCTCGCGCAGCAGGTGGGCCAGCAGCTCGGTGGTGGTGGTCTTTCCGTTGGTGCCGGTGACACCCATGATCGGGTTGGGCATGGCACGCGACGCCAGCTCGATCTCGCTCCACACCGGAGTACCCGCCGCGTAGGCGGCGGCGAGGGGCGGCGACTCGCGCGGCACGCCGGGGCTGCGGATTACCAGGTCGGCCGCAACGGGTTCCTCGCTGGGCGACCTCACATCGATGCCCGCGGAGATCAGGTCGGCGGCATCCACCTGCGCGCGGTCAACGGCCACCACCTGCCACCCGAGGTCGTGCAGCAGCAGCGCGGCGGCCCGGCCCGACTTCGCGAGCCCCACCACCAGGGCGCGCCCGGGGTCGGGCAGGGCGCTCATGCCGGCAGCGTGCGGAAGAACAGGGTGAAGCCGATGCCGGCGAACATCAGGGCGATCAGCCAGAACCGCACGATGATCTTCGTCTCGCTCCAGCCGGCCATCTCGAAGTGGTGGTGCACCGGCGCCATCAGGAACACCCGGCGGCGAGTGCGCTTGAACACGATGACCTGGATCATCACCGACAGGGCCTCGATCACGAACACGCCGCCGATGAAGATGAGCAGCACCTCGGTCTTGGTCATCACCGCCAGTGCGGCAATGGCGCCGCCAAGGGCAAATGATCCGGTATCGCCCATGAACACCGATGCCGGGTACGAGTTGAACCACAGGAATCCCACGCAGGCACCCATGAGGCACGCGGCAAGGATGGCCATGTCGCGCTGGCCAGTGACCACGAAGGTCATGCCCACATAGGCCAGCAGCGCGATGGCCATGGTGCCGGCGGCCAGGCCGTCGAGGCCATCGGTGAGGTTGACGGCGTTGGTGGCGCCGGCGAGCACCAGGAACACCATCACCCCGAAGGCGATGGGGCCAATCTCCCACGAGGTGCGCACCACGTGCAGGTCGATGGTGGTGGGGATGCCCACCACCTTGACGGCGATGATGGTGAGCAGCACGGCAACCACAACGAGTGCGGCCATCTTCCAGCGGCCCGACAGCCCGAGCGATCGCTTCTTGACGATCTTCATCCAGTCGTCCACGAAGCCGATGGCCCCGCAGGCGAGCGTGGTGAACAAGATGGTCATGGCGGCGGTGCTGCGCGACGACAGGATGAGGAAGGGCACCGCCATGGCGAACAGGATGAGCAGGCCGCCCATGGTGGGCGTGCCCTGCTTCTCGGCGTGCCCCTCGGGAATCTCCCCCTGCGGGCGGATGAACTGGCCAACCTCGTGGTCGCGCAACCAGCGGATGAACCTGGGGCCCAGGAAGAGCATCAGCAGCACGGCGCCGATTGCGGCGATGAGCACCCTCGGCACGGCTAGGCCTCCCGCTCCATGATGGCGCGCGCCACGCGCTCCATGGCCATTCCGCGTGAGCCCTTCACCAGCACCACGTCACCGGGCTCGATGAGGCCGGGCACGCCGGCAACGGCGTCATCAGTTGAGGCGAAGGTGGCGCTGGCCACGCCCGCGGCGCCTTCGGGGTACGACGCCGCCCGCGGGCCCACGGCCACCACGAGGTCAACGCCCAGCCGCGCCGCGCGCTCGCCCACCTCACGATGAAAGCGCGCCTCGTCGGGCCCCAGTTCGAGCATGTCGGCGATGACCGCCACGTGGCGCCCGGCCCTGGTGCACAGATCGGCGAGCGCCGCGTCCATGGCGGGCGGGTTGGCGTTGTAGCAATCCTCGATGAGCACACCGCCCCCGGGGAGCGGGTGCTCGATACCGCGCATGGCTGATCGCTCAAGTCGTACCTCGGCGCCGGGCGCGGGCGGCTCGCCAAGCGCGATGGCAGCGGCAGTGGCGGCGGCCATGTTGCGCCGCTCCCAGGCCTTCATCTCGCCCAGGTCGAGCGGAATGACCGGCTCATCGCCGAAGCGCACCACCTTGATTCCCGCAGGCAGCGCATCGAGATGCGGGGCCAGCAGCGGTTCGTCGTCGGGCACCACAGCGACCCCGCCATCAACAAGACCGCCGAGGATCTCGGCCTTGGCGGCCGCGATGGCCTCCACCGTCCCAAGCAACTCCAGATGCACCGGCCCCACGGAGGTGATCACCGCAACGTCAGGCGGTGCCAGCTGCGCAAGATCGGCAATCTGACCGGGGCCGCGCATGCCCATCTCGATCACGGCCACCTCGGTGTCTGCCGGCAGGCCGAGGATGCTCAGCGGGACGCCCACCTCGGTGTTGCGGTTCCCGGGCGTCCCCTCGGCGCGCACCCCTGCGGCGCGCAGCACGGCCACGGTGCTGTCCTTGGTGGACGTCTTGCCGTACGAACCGGTGATGCCGACGACGCGGGCGCCGAGACGGTCAAGCGCGCCGCGGCCAATGCGGCCAAGGGCCTCAACCGGGTCGGCGGCCAGCAGCACCGCGGCATCTGACCGCGCCAGATCGTCGCCCACCTCAGACCAGGCCTCAGGGCCCACGATGACCGCGGCGGCACCCTGTGCGATGGCGTCGGCGGCATGCAGCCCGCCATCAACGTTCTCGCCCGTCACGCCCACGAACAGGCAGCCGGGAGTGATGTCGCGCGAGTCGGCGGTGGCGCCCTCAATGACCGTGGCATCACGTCCGCCCTCGAGCGTTGCGCCGCTCCAGGCGACGATGTCGGCCACGGTCACCTTCATGCCGCCATCCTCGCACCGAGCACCTGGCGCGCCACATCGCGATCGTCAAACGGGGTGACCACACCGGCCACGTCCTGGCCCGACTCGTGACCCTTGCCGGCGATCAGCACCACGTCGCCCGGCTCGGCCGTGTCGATCGCAAGTGCGATGGCGGCGCGGCGGTCGGGCTGCACCAGCAACTCCGCCGGCCCGCTCGATGCGCCCTGCACGATCTGGTCGATGATGGCCGCCGGGTCTTCGCTGCGCGGGTTGTCCGACGTGACGATGCAGATATCCGACATGGCCCGGCCGATTGCCCCCATCTGAGGGCGCTTCCCCGTGTCGCGGTCGCCGCCGCATCCGAACAGCACGATGACGCGGCCGCTGCCCGCAAGTTCGCGGGTGGTCTGCAGCACGTTCTCAAGCGAATCGGGTGTGTGGGCGTAATCAACCAGCACCTGAAAGCCCTGCCCCATCTCGACAGGCTCAAGGCGCCCGGGTACGCCGCGCACATCGGCGATTCCGCGGGCCACGGCATCGTGCGGCAGGCCCAGCAGTTCTCCCATGGCCACGATGCCGAGCACGTTCTCGACGTTGAAGCGACCGCGCAGTGGGCTTGCAATCTCAATCGGACCACGCGGCGTGCGCACGGTGGCCGTAAATCCACCGGGACCCATCTGCAGTGCTGTCGGCACCACGTCGGCGTCGTCGCGGTCAATGGAGTACCCGAGCAACGGCAACTCGGCGGCCAGACGACGCCCCGCCGCACTGTCGAGATTGACCGCACCGGGTGGGTTGGCGCCCTCGCCAGCCGAGCGGTCGAACAGCAGGCGCTTGGCCTGGAAGTACGACTCCTCATCACCGTGGTAATCGAGGTGATCGCGCGTGAGATTGGTGAAGATGGCCGCCGCGAAGTGCACCCCGGCAACACGATGCTGGTGCAGCGCGTGCGACGACACCTCCATGGCGCAGGCCGTGTCGCCCGCGGCGCGCATGCGGGCCAGCACCGCCTGAATCTCGACGCTCTCGGGAGTGGTGTGCGTGGGCACC
>CAIPNN010000299.1 GCA_903866425.1 uncultured Actinomycetes bacterium | reverse complement strand
TGCCGGCGGGGTTCACCACCAGGCTCTCGGTGGTGGTGCCGGCGGCGATTGTGGCGGTGGGGAGCTCGCTCAGGCGACCGTCAGACAGCACCCGGTACTGCCCCACGGTGCCGGTACCCCGGTTGGCCACGTAGGCAAACCGCTGATCGGGCGTGACGGCAACCCACTGCGGCGTGGTGCCGGCACCGGTGGCCACACTTGCCGGTGCCAGCGGGGTGAGCGCGCCGGTGGGGCCCACCGCGAACTGGCTGATGGAGTTACCGCCAGAGTTGGCCACGTACACAAAGCCGTTGTCGGGCGTCACGGCCATGCCACGCGGGTTGGCACCGGTGGCGCCACCCGTCACCGTGACGCCCAGCGCACCGCCGGTGCCGACGACCGTCTGCAGGACGAGGTCGGGGCCCTCGGCGGTGGTCAGCAGCGAGGCCCCGGGCATCACCCGCGCGGTGGCCGCCGAGTACGCCACCGTGGCACCGCCGCTGTTTGTCGCCGTCACGCGCAGGCGCACATACCGGCCCATGTCGGCCACCGCTGTCGCATACGAGGCCGTGGCGCTTCCGGTTCCCGTGGCGTCACTCCACCCCGTCGCCCCGTCGTCCGACACCTGCCACTGATACGCGTAGGTGATGGTGGCCGGCCCCGTCCACGTGCCGTTGGTGCCCGTGAGTGCGCCGAAGGTGGTGGCGGTGCCCGTCACCACCGGCACGGCCGTGTTGGCCGGCTTCGTGGTCACCGTCACCACCGGCGAAGCGGCGGAGGTCAGTGGCCCCTGCGTATTGGCGCGGTCGATCACCGCACCCGACCGCAGAATCAGTGTGAGCGTGCCATCGGGGACCGGCGATGCGCGCGTGGCAGTCACCGTGTACGGCCCGGTGCCCGACCCGGTCACGCTGGCCACCACCCAGCCTGGTGAGGTGCCGCCAAACGAGAAGTCACTGGTGGTGAGCCCGCTCACCAGTTGATCGAACGTGAGCGAGAAGGTGAGCGGGCTGGTGGCCGTACTCGCCGTGGAGCCCGTGAACGACGCCACCGTCGGCGTGCCCAGGTCGAGCCCCCGATAAAGAGTGACCGTCGATGCGTTGTACTGCGTGGCGGGCCCTGTATTGCCAGCGGCGTCAGAGAACGACCCGGCGCGAAGGCCCAGATTGATGGTGCCGTTGGGGGGAATACCCGCCGCATTGACAACGGTCACGGTGTAGGGGCCTGAACCCGAGCCCGTCACCGACTGCACCGCCCACCCACCCGACGTCCCGCTGACGATGAAGTTGCTGGCCGTAAGCGCCGCAGCAGGTGCCTCGCTCAGGTTGAGCGTGTACGTGATGGGGCTGGTGAACGTGGTGAGCGCTGCTGCGGTAAGCGACGTCAGCGTCGGTGCCACCGAGTCGTACGTGGTCGCCGCGGTGCCGGCGATGGGCGCTGCCGGGAATGGCGAACCCCCCACCGTGACGGCCCCGGTGTTGAGCGACAGCGTCACGGTGCCCTGGGCGGGCGCCACGCCACTCAGGGTGACGGTGTACGGCCCGGTGCCCGACCCGGTGACCGAGGCCACCGACCACCCCGTGCTGCTGCCCCCCACCGTGAAGTCAGTGATGTCGAGGCCCGTCGACGTGCCCGCGGCGAAGTCGAGCCGGAACTGCATGGTGGTGGTCTTGGAGTAGGCCGCGACCGGGGTGATGGCGGCCTCGGGGCGACCCCACACCAGCACCCAGCCGTTGGGGTTGCCACCGGCCTGCGCGGCCGAGCCCCCGTAGGCGTTGCCGGCCGACCGGGTGGTGATGGCGTTGATAGTGGTGCTGGGCTGTGCCCAATTGGCCGACACGGTCTGGCCCACACCGTTGCCGTCACTCAGGCCGAGGCCGATCGAGTTGCTCGCACCGTTGAACGTGGTGTCGAGCGCGCTGGCCGTGCCCTGCGTCACCGAGTCGGTCACGCCCATCAGGATGAAGTCGCCGGTGTCGGCGGTGAACAGGCCTGCAGCCGCGCCGTTGCTCTGCGCCAGGTACTTGTAGGTGGGCGTCACCGCGCCCGCGGCGTTGAACAGCGAGGCGCCGGTCACGGTGATGCCGGCGGGCAGGGACAGCGCCGACCCGATGGTGGCGCCGCCCAACTGGGTCCACGTGTGCGAGCCGGTGGTGATGACGCCCTGGATGTTGCGGCTCGTGCCGGCGGTGTCATAGCCCTCAAGCAGGTAGGCGTTGTGCTTGATGCCGAAGACCGACTGGTTGGCGTACTGGTCGCCGTTGGTCGTGACCGTGGAGAAGAGGCTCGCGGTGGAGGTGATCCCCGAGTTCTGGTCGGTGGTGAACAGCGACCGTATACCGCTCACCGTGAGCGCCTGCGTCGTGGGCTGACGGAAACCGGCGATCAACTCCCAGGTGCTGCCGTTGAACTGCTTGGTGATGGCCGCTGCCTGGGCGCTCGACGCCCCCGCGGTGGCGAAACCGAGGCAGGCCAACAGGCCCGCAACGAGAGCGAGAATCCACGCTGGAAACCGGCGTGGCAGTCGGGTTTTTGGGGTCCGCAACGGCACTGGGGATGACGCAAGGGGGTCAGTCGGGGGTAGATGGCGCACGCGATCCGGATTTCCGCGTCGCGCCCCGGACTGAAACTCCTGCATGCGCAGTGTGAACTTAGCGCGGAGGCCCCGCCGGATACAACATCGGTTCAGAGGGAAATGCGGGGGTTATCCCCACCATCGGGTGTTCCGGCGCAACCGGATTGCGGGGAAAGCCCTAGTGCGGCGGTGCGAGGGGCGGCAGGCCTGCCGGGCCAGCGCCCGGACCCGTGGCGATGGGCCTGCGGCGGGCAGCGCCCATCAACAGCCCTGCCCCGCCCAGCAGCAGCAGCGCCAGCAGCGATGCCACCCATGCCAGCTCGGTCACCGTCGGCACCTTGGTGAGTGCCCCACCCAGGTCCTTGAAGATGCTGGTGAGATCTGCCGTGGACGTGGTCTGCGCAAACACACCACCGGTCTGCGTGGCCATGCCAGCCAGGGTCTCCGCGGGCGGCGGGCGGTCGGGGCGACCGGCGTCGTTGCCCAGCATCACGGTGTAGAGCGGCACCTTCACGGCCTGCGCGCGGGCGATGGCGTCGTCGGTGGTGGTGCCCACGTTGCCGGCGCCATCGGTGAGAATCAGGATGCGGCCCGCCGACTGCTGCGGTGTGGCAGGCACGGGGCTCAGCGCACCGGCGCCCGAGAGTGAGCCGATGCCCGCGACCACTGCGTCGCCGAGGGCGGTGCCCTCCTTCACCTCGAGGCGGTCAAGCGCGGTGCGCACGGCCTGCCGGTCGAGTGTTGGCGCCACCTGCACCACGGCGCGATCGTTGAAGGTAACCAGCCCCACCTGCACCTCTTCGGGTGCGGAGTCGAGGAACTGGTTGGCCGCGGCCTTCGCGGCATCAAGGCGGTTGGGCTGCAGGTCGGTCTTCTGCATGCTCTTCGAGGTGTCGATCTCGAGCACCACGGCCCCGCGACGCTGGTCTTCAACCGTGCTGAATGCCGGACGCGCAAGCGCGATGGGGCCCATGGCCACGGCCAGCAGGCCGAGCGCAAGGGCAATGCGACGCAGGCGCCGGGCCCTGGCGTCGCTGCCGATTGCCATCACCGACGGATCGGCAAATGCATGCCCCGCCTTGGCGCGGTCGCGCTCCCACCGCACGGCGATGACCACCAGCACGGGGATGACGAGCAGCGTCCACAGCCACATCGGGTCGAGAAAGGTCATGGCAGCCTCGGGCTGAAGCGCCAGGCGGCGACGCCGGCGAGGATGAGCAGCAGCGCGGCGATGCCGGCGGGCCACGACGACACCTCGCCCATCACCTGACGCGTGCCGAGGAACGTGCCCAGGTTGTCGTACACCTGGCTCAGCGAGTCGGCGTCCTGGCTTTCAAAGGCCTGCCCACCGGTGATCTCGGCCACAGCCGCCAGCGACTCAGGGTCGGGCGGCACACGACGGCCATCGGGCAACTGGCCCTCCGCCGTGCCGAGCGCGACGGTGTACACCGGCACGCCCGCGGCCTTGGCCTCAGCGGCGGCATCCTGGGGCATGGTGCCCACGGTGTTGGCGCCGTCGGACAGCAGCAGGATTCGCGCCTCCTGCAGCTTGCCGGTGTTCTGCGGCTGCGTCGAACGCAGGGCGTCGAGCGACGAGATGATGGCCTCACCACTGGCGGTTGCGCCATCGGCCACCAGCGAATCAACGGCACGCTTGAAGGCGTCACGGTCGGTGCTCGGCGGCAGCAGCACGTTGGCCTGGCCGTTGAAGGCCACAAGGCCCACCTGGAACTGACGCGGCACCTTCTGGGCAAAGCGGATGGCGGCATCCTGCGCGGCACGCAGGCGATACGGCGACACGTCGTCGGATGCCATCGATCCCGACACGTCAACGGCCAGCATGATGCTGCCCTGATCGCGCGGCACATCGGTGACCGCCTGCGGGCGGGCAAGCGCCACGGTGAACCCGGTGAGGGCAAGCACCAGCAGGGTGCCCGGCAGCCACTTCACCCAACGGCGGCGCTGCGGCATGGCGATTGCCACAAGGTCGAGGTCGGCAAACGGGATCGCCGCACGGCCGGTGCCCCGGCGCTCGCGCAGGATCCACCACACCACGCCGGCGGCCAGCGGGATGAGCAGCAACAGCACCCATGGCTGCATGAAGCTCACGATGCGAGCCTCCGGCGCTGGCCGCTGCCGAGCGACCGTGCGAGGTCGAGAATCCAGTCGGTGCCCGGCTCAATACGGACGTAGCGCGCACCCGTGCGGGCGATCATGCCGCGGCGGCGGGCCTCGGCATCGGCCACGGCCTCGCGGAAGCGCTGCTGAAAGGCGGGGTCGCTGGTGTCCACCAGCAGGGTGCGGCCGGTCTCGACATCGCGTAGCGGGATGGTGCCCACCTCGGGCATCTCACGCTCACGGCGGTCACGGATCTCGCAGATGATGACGTCGTGCCGGCGACCCAGGCCGCCGATGGCGCGCTCAAGGCCCGGCGACCACGGCATGTCGCTGAGGATGGTGATCATCCCCCGGTGACGCGCCACGCGACCCAGCAGCGTCACGGCGTGCGCAAGGTCGGTGCGCCCCACCGACGGCTGCGGTTGCATGGCGTCAAGCGCGGCGATGCCGTTGACAAGGCCGCGGCGGTCACCGCGCGGCGGTCGCAGCAGGTCGAGCCCGCCCGAAGTCGTGGCCGCGATGCCGAGGCGATCTCCCCGTCGCCTCAGCACCGCGCCCAACGCAGCCAGGACCTCTCGGGCCTGACCGACCTTCGTGCCCCCGTGGGTGCCGAACACCATCGAGGGCGACAGGTCCACAAGCGCCCATGCGGTGAGCACGGGCTCGAGCTCGGGCACGCGCACCATCGCCTCGGGCGATCGTGCGGTGAGTGGCCAGTCGATCCAGCGCACGTCGTCACCCGGCTCGTAGGCACGGGTGAGCGACGACTCGCCGCCCGGGCCGGGCCGGCGCCCCTGGCGCTCGCCCTGCAACAGGCCATCGAGCCGTCGTCCGACGCGTACCTCGACGCGACGGAGCAGTGCGTCAGGCGACGTTACGCCCGCCACCGATCTCCACCTTCGGCTGCGCCACGTGGGCGAGGATGCGGTCGAGCACCTGCTCGGGCTTCACCTCTGCGGCAAGCGCCTCGTACGACAGCACCACGCGGTGGCGCAGGGCGTCGTGGTAGAGCGAGGCAACGTCCTCGGGCAGCACGTAGCCGCGGCCGCGCATCACCGCGAGTGCGCGGGCACCGCGGATGAGCGAGAGGCTCGCGCGCGGCGACCCACCAAGCTCGAGGTACGGCACCAGGTCGGGCAGGCCGGCCTCGGCCGGGTTTCTCGTGGCGGTCACCAGCTGCACGGCGTACGTGCGCACCCGGTGGTCGACAAACACCTCGTCGGCCAGATGCTGCAGCTCCATGATCTGCTCGGGGTCGAGCAGACGACGCGGTGCGGGCGGGTCGCTGGCCATGCGGCGCACGATCTCCTCCTCGTCGGCCGCCGACGGGTAGTCGACCACCAGCTTGAAGATGAAGCGGTCGAGCTGCGCCTCGGGCAGTGCGTACACGCCCTCGCTCTCAATGGGGTTCTGCGTGGCCAGCACGAAGAACGGCTTGGGTGTGGCGTGGGTCTCGCCGGCGATTGAGGCGTGGCCCTCGGCCATCACCTCGAGCAGCGCGCTCTGCACCTTGGCGGGCGCGCGGTTGATCTCGTCGGCCAGCACGAAGTTGGCGAACACCGGCCCGAGGCGCGTGGTGAAGTCGCCGTCGCGGGTGAGCACCTGGCCACCCACCACGTCGCTCGGCACCAGGTCGGGCGTGAACTGGATGCGGTGGAAGTCGCCACCGCTCACCTTGGCCACGGTCTCCAGTGTGAGCGTCTTGGCAAGGCCGGGCACGCCCTCAAGCAGCACGTGTCCGCGCGCGAGCAGGGCCACGAGCACGCGGTCGAGCAGCTCGTCCTGCCCCACCACCACGCGGCGCAGCTCGTAGAGCACGGCCTCCAGGCGGTCGCGCGGCGACGCGTCGGCGCCTGGCACGGGGATGGGCTCGTCGTTCACTGATGCTGCTCCTTGCTCGTTCATCACTTGACTGACTCCAGGGCGGCCTGCACCTGGGCGCTTGTGACCGCGAAGCCGATGCCCACGTTGCCGGGCACCGGACTGTTGATTGACGTGGGAACACCGACGAGGCGGCCGCGCAGATCGAAGAGGCCCCCGCCCGAGTTACCGGGGTTGATCGGCGCGTCGGTCTGAATCATCGACTGGCCCGAGCCGCCCTTACGGCCCACCGCGCTCACCACGCCCACCGTCACGGTGTTCATCAGGCCGAACGGGCTGCCGATGGCGAACACGGTGTCGCCCGCACGAAGGGCGCCGTCGGGCTCGGCGGCCAGGGCTGCGCCTGCGCCAACGGCGCCGGACGGCTTGAGCACGTCGAGGTCGCGCTGCGGGTCGCTGAACACCACCTCGGCCGGCACCTCGCGGTTGTCGGCGGTGACCACGGTGACCTTGGTGCCCTTGTCACCGGCCACGTGGTGGTTGGTGATCACCAGGCCGCGCGACTGCATGACCACACCACTGCCCTGGCCGTCGGCGGTGCGCACCTGCACCACCGAGGGCCTGACGCTTGCGATGGCGTCCTGCAGCGGCATGGCGGCTGAGTCGGCGGCCGATGCCGTGGGCGTGGCCTGGCTTCCACTGCTCGCTGTGGGTGCCGTGGCCTCGGTGTCGCTGCCTCCGACAAATGATGCGGTGAGGCCACCGCCCACAGCGCCGGCAACCGCAGCAACAGCCACCAGCACGGCAACACGGCCGCGGCCTGCGCCATCGCGCGGTGCCTTGGGTGCCTTGGGTGCGCTGGGCGGTGGCGGTGGCACCTTCGCCGCGTGCGGCGCCTCGAACGGGGTCGTCTGGTCGGCCGTCGGCTGCGGCTCCACGGGCGTGGGCCGCGCGGCCGGCAGCGGCGGAAGCCCCGCGCCTGAAGCGGTTCTGGGGCTGAGGGGCGGAAGCCCGCCGGTCAGGTTGTCGTCACTCACAGGCAGCACCGTAGGTCGTGAATGTGAAGGACTCGGTAAGGCACTTTAAGAGTGACTGAAGAAGTGCGGTTCTGGCGGACCCTGTGGCACCTCGTGCGAATCGGCGTGCGATCGCAAGCCCCCCACTCCACCGGGCAACCAAGTACCCGCCACTCCGCTGCCGGGGCCATAGGTGAGGTTCGATCAGCCCGCGCAGAAGCTCGGTGCGGCACACCACCTACCCCGTGGAGGGCGTTCGCCTGGCCCGCTCGGCCGACGCGATGCGATCGGCAAGCTCGTCGGCCAGCACCGCGCGGGCA
>CAIPNN010000298.1 GCA_903866425.1 uncultured Actinomycetes bacterium | reverse complement strand
GCCCATGCGGGGGCGTCAGCCAATGGAACCCTCCATCTGCAGCTCGATCAGGCGGTTCAGTTCAACCGCGTACTCCATGGGCAGTTCCTTCGCGATGGGCTCGATGAACCCACGCACGATCATCGCCATGGCCTCCTCCTCGCTGAGCCCGCGGCTCATGAGGTAGAAGATCTGGTCGTCCGCGACCTTCGAGACCGTGGCCTCGTGGCCGATGGAGGTGTCCTCCTCCTGAATATCCATGTACGGGTAGGTGTCGGAGCGGCTGTCCTCGTCGAGCAGCAGCGCGTCACACACCACCGATGCCTTGACGCGGCGGGCACCCGGCTCCACCTTCACCAGACCGCGGTACGACGTGCGTCCGCCGCCCTGCGAGATGGACTTGCTCACGATGGTGCTCGACGTGTCGGGCGCCACATGCACCATCTTCGCACCGGCGTCCTGGTGCATTCCGGGGCCGGCCATGGCCACCGACAGCACCTCGCCGCGGGCACGCGGGCCAACCATCCACACAGCCGGGTACTTCATGGTGAGCTTGGAACCCAGGTTGCCGTCAATCCACTCCATCACGGCGTCCTCGTGCGCAACCGCGCGCTTGGTCACCAGGTTGTAGACGTTGTTCGACCAGTTCTGGATGGTCGAGTAGCGACAGCGGGCACCCTTCTTCACGATGATCTCGACCACCGCGGAGTGCAGTGAGTCGGCCGAGTACGTGGGGGCCGTGCAGCCCTCGACGTAGTGCACGTACGAGCCGGGCTCACAGATGATGAGCGTGCGCTCGAACTGACCCATGCTCTCCGCGTTGATGCGGAAGTACGCCTGCAGCGGGATCTCGATCTCGACGCCCGGGGGCACCCAGATGAACGAGCCACCCGACCACACGGCCGAGTTGAGCGCCGAGAACGTGTTGTCGCCGGGCGGGATGACCGTGGCCCAGTGCTCGCGGAACAGCTCCTCGTGCTCGCGCAGCGCCGTGTCGGTGTCGCAGAAGATGACGCCCTTCTCCTCAAGATCCTCACGGATCGAGTGGTAGACCACCTCGGACTCGTACTGGGCCGACACGCCGGCGAGGAACTTCTGCTCGGCCTCCGGAATACCCAGGCGGTCGAACGTGTTGCGGATGTCGTCCGGCACGTCGTCCCACGAGCGGCCCTGATGATCGGCCGCCTTGATGTAGTAGTAGATGTCCTGGAAGTCGAGTTCGTCCAGATCGCCACCCCAATCGGGGATCTCGCGGCTCTCGAAGATCTCCAGCGAGCGCAGGCGGAACTTGGTCATCCACTCCGGCTCGTTCTTGATTGCGGAAATTTCCCGCACGACGTCGGCATTCAGGCCCTTTTTGGGCTCGAACACGTAGTTGGCCGGGTCATGCCAGCCGAACTTGTAGGTGTTATCGATGTCGATCTCGGGCTTGGCCGTCGACACGTTGCCGCTCTCCTTCAGGATGGGTCGCGAATCCTCTATAGGTTACGCAGATAGCCCGAAGTATCAACCGCCATCGGAGTGGGGTTTCTGGCCCCCCTTTGCGCATCAGTTGACAGGTCTATCCTTGACCGACATGAGTACCGATCCCGCCACACTTCCGGACGACGAGGTTGAGATCCAGCGCCTCGTCGCCGCGCTTGGTGATGGCACCCGTCGTCGGGTGTTTTTCACGGTGCGGGAGGCGGGGGAGTTGGTGGGCAAGGACGACGTGGCCGAGTCCGTCGGCATCACGCGCCGCCTCGCCGGCTTCCATCTCGACAAGCTGGTTGAGCAGGGCTTCCTCCGCGCGGAGTTTCAGCGGCGCACCGGGCGCACTGGCCCGGGCGCAGGCCGCCCGGCCAAGTTCTACGCCCTCGCCGCACCCGAGGAGGACAAGCTCCTCAACGAGAAGCACTACGACCTGCTGGCCGAACTGCTCTTGCGTGCCATGAACGACCGGTCCGGCGAAGACCCGCAGGAAGTGCTCGAGCGCGTGGGTTACGAATTCGGCCGCGAGCTCGGTGAGGCCGAGCGCGCAGCCGGCCGCAGCCCGTCGTACTCATCAACCACCGAGGCCGTCATGGGCGTGGTGGGCGTGCTCACCCGCTACGGATTCGGCGCCACCGCGGGCAAGGACGGCGAGTTCACCGCGCGCGCATGCCCGTTTGAGGAGATGGCCAAGGTCGACCCGCAGCGGGTATGCGGTCTCGATCGCTCCATCTGGCGCGGGGTGCTGTCGGCGTTCAACCCCGATGCCAGGCTGGCCGAGATGACTACGCGCACCGACGGCGACGAGGCCTGTGCCGCCCGGGTCGTGCCCATCGACGGCTGAACCACCCCTTCGGGGCGCCTAAAGATCCTTCAGGCGGCTGATACCGAACAGCCAGAACATCCAGGCGAAGAGGCCGGTCATCAATGCGGCGCCGAAGATGTCGGTGTAGTGACCCGCGATGGCCGAGGCGAAGATCTCGGCGAACATCACCACGGTGAGCAGGCCGAACATGACCCAGCCGGTCCACATGGCCCAGCCGAAGGGGAAGAAGCGACGCACACCCACGGTGTGGGCAAGCGGTGCGTAGTTGGCACGGCGGCCGCCGGCGCGCTTGGGCTGTGACTTCTTCTTAGGGGCCATCGGCGGGCATCATAGCCGTGTCATCCGGCGCCGTGCGCACGCGCCAGTGGCCCCGCCGTATACGGAGAATGCTTACGCCCATCGCGACGAAGTAGATGGCGCTGAACGCCACCTGGGGGATCGACCCGTGCACAAGGCCAAAGATCCCCCACGGGATGCACCCGACCATGGCGAGGAACCGCAACTGCACCTGGCCACGTGACGCGCGTGATGCGATGGCAAACAGCAGGCCTGCCGCGGCCAGGAGGTCGGCGGGGCCGGTCCAGAAGATGACGACAAGGGCCGCCGCCACGGGGACGGATGCTGCCAGCGCGATGCGTCCGCGGCGCGACTCGGCATCCACCCCCGCCACGTCCACCGCGGTGTAGAGCGCGTTCAGGGTCACTCCGGCGATGGCACCGAGCAGGGCCCAGTGCAGCACCAGTACGGCGCCACCCGATGCGTCGATGGTCAGAAGCGATGACCGGCGCCGGGCGAGCGTGGCGGCGAGCAGCAGGCCGTAGCCCACGAATCCCACAGCCTGGGTGACGATGTCGAACGTGCTCACCCGCGCATCCTGACGCGTGGCCCCACGGACACCCCCGCTGGTGGTTGACTGCCTCCATGGAACTGGGCATCGAAGGGCGCGTTGCGCTTGTCACCGGCGGAAGCCGGGGGATGGGTCGGGCAGCTGCCGAGGCATTGGCCCGCGAGGGCGCCGCGGTGGCCGTGGCCGCACGGGGTGCCGAGGGGGTCGCCGCGGCCGTCGAGGCCATTCGTGCCATGGGTGCACGTGCCGAGGGCATCGTGATGGACATGTCCGACCCCGCCGGGCCCGCCGCTGCCGTCGCCCAGTGCGAGGCACTGCTCGGGCCGGTGGACATTCTCGTGGCCAACGCCGGCGGCCCGCCACCGGGCCCCTTCACCGGTACTGATGACGCAGGCTGGGACATCGCCGTGCAGCAGACGTTGCTCGGCACGATCCGTCTCATCCGCGCTGCAGTGCCCGGTATGCGCGAGCGGCGCTGGGGCCGCATCATCGCCATCACCAGCACCTCGGCACGTGAGGTCATCGATGGCCTTGCCCTCTCCAACGCCACGCGTGCCGGCGTGGCCGGCGCCGTGCGCACCCTGGCCCGCGAGGTGGCGGGGGAGGGCATCACCGTCAACAACGTGCTGCCGGGCCCCATCCTCACCGATCGCATGCGCGAGTTGCTGTCGGCTGAGCCCGACATCGACGCCGCCATCGCGGCGCGCGGTGCGCGAAACCCCACGGGGCGCATCGGCGACCCTGGCGAGGTGGGCGACCTTGTCGTCTTCCTGGCATCGGAGCGTGCCGCGTTCATCACCGGTGGCTCAGTGACCATCGATGGAGGGGAGAGCCGTGTCGTCGGTTGATCACGAGCATCCGCCGTTCCGGTTCAGCACGCGCATGCGCGTGGACTTCGCCGACACCGACGCCTTCGGGCACGTGTACTTCGGCCGGTACGGGCGGTACGTGGAGCGAGCGGCAATCGAATATCGCCGTGCCGCGGGGCTGGGCCTGCTGGGCGAGCCAGGGCACCTGTTCGTGGTGCGGAGCCTCACGGTGGAGTACCACGCGGCCCTGCACTTCGACGACGACATCGAGGTGTTCGTGCGCGTGGTGCGCATCGGCACCAGCAGTCACACAATGGACATGCGCATCGAGCGCATTGACGATCACGGCGCGCTGCACGCCGCCGACGCGCGGGCGGTGGTGGTGGGGGTGGCCGACCAGGATGGTGGCCCGCCCACGCCGATGCCCGCCGCGATGCGTGCGGCCATCGAGGCCCTCGAGGCCTGACGGTGCGGCTGCTCGGCCAGGATGCTGCAGTGCTTGGCGCGGCCGGCGCCGACCTCGACGCCCTCACGCAGATCGAGGCATGGGCGCACCGGTCGCTTGTGGTGCCGCACGACGCGCCCATCGTCGATGCCCACGTGCACCTGGGTATCGACCGCGACGGCCACGCGCTTGCCGCCGATGACCTGGTGGCCGACATGGACGCCAACGGCGTGACGGCCGCGGTGGCATTCCCCGCCGACGAGCCAGGCGTGGATGGCGACTTCCACGATGCCAACCAGCGCGTTGCTGATGCCGCGCTCGCGCACCCGGGGCGCATCATTCCGTTCTGCAGGCTCAATCCCACGCGCCCGTTTACGCGCGCTCTTGATGCCGCCACCGCCGCCGGCGCGCGGGGGCTCAAGCTGCACCCTGTGGCCCAGGGTTTTCGCCCCGAGGGCGCTGAGTGCGTGGCGGTCGTGCGTGAGGCCACCGACCGTGGGTGGCCGGTGCTGTTCCACGCGGGGTTCGGTGCGCGTCCGCTCGGTGATGCGTTTGCGGGGCTCCTGCGACAGGTGCCCGATGCCCGGCTCATCCTCGCGCATGGGGGCAGGGGCGACCACCGTGCGCTCGCCGCAGCAACTGCCGCGTACCCCGATGTGCTCTTCGACACCTCCATCGCTGCGCTCCCCGATCTGGTCACCTTGCCGCCTGAGCGCCTCGTGTTCGGCTCGGATCGACCGTATGGCGACCACGCGCAGGCCCTGCATCTTGTTGGCGTGGCGGCCCGGGTAGCTGGCTGGGACGCCGCTGCGGTGCGCGGCGTGCTGGGCGGCAATCTCACCCGCTGCATTGGTCCGGTGGTTCCGTGACCCGCGCTGACGCGCTGCGCGTGGTGGCCCTTGCTGCGCAGGCGGAGATGGCGCTTGTGCGCCGCGACGCCGTTGCCGGGCCGTTGCTTGCGCAGGCATCGCGGGCCGCCGACGGCATGCCCGCCGCACCGCCATTGG
>CAIPNN010000297.1 GCA_903866425.1 uncultured Actinomycetes bacterium | reverse complement strand
TGGTGTTCGATCACCTCCCGCCCGGCAAGACCACGCCGGCCGAGACGGTCACCTTCAACGTGACGGTGGCCGACTAGGCCCGGAGCACGCGGTTCGTTGCGGCGCTGTCACAGGCGCGCGCGAATGTGACAAGCGATTTACAACTGGCGCCGAAGCGGCCGGTGGATTCTTAGCGTCCCCGTGAATCCATCCGTTCCCCTCCCTGAAGGAGCCTGCATTGCACCGACGTGCCATCCTGCTCGCCGCGGCGCTGCTCGCCGTGCCCGCAGCTGCCAACGCCGCCCTCGACCTCGAGTTGCGGCCCATGTTCTCGTCGGGCACCGCTCCGGAGATCGTCGACTTCACCCCCGACGAGATGACCATGGTTGCCACGCAGGGCGCGAGCATCGGCGTGTGGGACATGACCAACCCGGATGCCCCGGTATCGAAGAACTTCGTGGCCCCGGTGCACACCGGCCAGCCGGACGAGTCGAAGAACATCACCTCGGTGGCGGTCATCAGCAGCCGCTACGCCCTGGCGGCGGCGCAGGTGGTGGACACCACCAACGACCGCCTGTGGGTGATTGACCTGCAGGCCAACCCGCCGGCAGTGGTGCGCGAAATCCTCATCGCCGATGGCCCCGACTCCGTCGCAGTGGCCCCCAACAAGCAGCGCGCGGTCATCGCCGTGGAGAACGAGTGCGAAGGTGGCACGCCGAACTGGGCAAACTCCGCCCCGTGCAGCGGCGTCACCGGCCCCGTCACCACGGGCTCGGTGGACATCGTCGACATCTCCGCATCCAACCCCAGCGCGTGGGCTGTTACGAATGTTCCCGTCGACACCGCGATGGCCCAGACAGCCGGCCTGGTTGACCCCACCGACGTGCAGCCGGAGTTCATCGACGTGAGCCCCGACAGCGCCAAGGCCGCAGTGACGCTGCAGGAGAACAACGGTATCGGCATCCTCGACCTGGCGACGGGTACCTGGGACCGCATGTGGAGCGCTGGCACGGTGGGCCCATTTGACGCCGACATCTCCGAGGCCAGCCCCGCCACGATCCTCTTCACCAGCCTCTCGCTCACCAACAACCGTGAGCCCGACGCCATCAAGTGGATGGCAAACGGCACCCGCCTGATCACCGCCAACGAGGGCGAGGCCGCCGACGCCGACAACGTCGACGCGACGGCAGCCCCCACCAACGGCGGAACGCGCGGCTACTCCATCTGGACAACCACGGGCACAGTGGTGGCCGACACCTCCACCACGTACGACAAGCAGATTGCCGACTTCGGGTTCGACTCGGACAACCGCTCGGAGGACCGCGGTACCGAGCCAGAGGGCCTTGATGTGGCAACGGTCGACGGCACCGAATACGCCTTCGTCAACAACGAGCGTGGGTTCTCGTTCAGCATGATCGACGTGAGCAACCCGGCCAGCCCGCGGTATGTCACCCTCGGCCCCACGGGTGAGGAGCCCGAGGGCATCAAGGTGATGAAGACCCGCAAGTACGTGGTCACGGCAAATGAGGCGGGCGGGCAGTTCAGCGTTCTGCGCCTGGTTGACAGCAGCACGCTCGACCCCAACCGCCCGCTGCTCAAGGGCACCAACACGCCGTTCATGAATGCCACTGGCCTTGGCGTGCAGGCCGACGGCTCGCTGCTGTTCACCGACCAGAACAAGCCCAACTTCATCCGCAAGGTCACGACCGGTACCCCGGGGTACGCCCCCTTCACCAACCTGGTGACGGTGGACGTGGCACTGGCTGCCGGCACGCTGTATGACGTCACCCCGGCACCCGGCGGTGGCTACTGGGCAGCCGTGCAGGGCTTCGGCACCGTCGACCTGGTGAAGCTGTCGGCAACCGGGGCGATCGACACGCAGGTGATCCTGTCCACCAACCCGACCGCGAGCGGCGTGGCCGTGAGCGCGGATGGCGCCACGGTGTACGTGTCGTCAACGGGCAGCACGGCACTCACCCGCTACACGGTGAGCGGCGGTGCCACCGACTCGGTCACCGTGCCGGCATCGGGCACTCCGGCAGGCACCCTTCGCCTGCAGGACCTCGACATGCTCCCGAATGGGGACCTCGTCGCCGTCGAGGCCGTGACGCCGGGGTCGAAGAGCGGATCCAATCTGCTGCGCATCACCAACCCCGGTGCGCTCGCGGCGTCGGGCACCGCCAGCACCACCCTGCTCAAGGCGGCGGCGGCGGCGGATGAGCGGTCCAACCGCTCAATGAGCGGTGTGGCGCGCACCTCGGAGGGTGAGGTCTGGACCGTCGGTGCCCAGCAGAGCGGGCGCGCCGGCAACACCGACCTGCGCCTGTTCCTCGACATGGGCCCCACCAACACGGCGGCACCGGCGATTACCGGCACCGCCAGCATGGGGTCAACGCTCACGTGCTCCAACGGCACGTGGACCGGCGCAACCTCGTACACCCGTGAGTGGCGGCGTGACGGCACCGCGATCAGCAGCGCCACGGGCACCACGTACGTGAGCACGCTGGCCGATGTGGGCAAGAGCATCACCTGCCGCGTCACCGCAGTCGGGGCCGATGGCACCAACCGCGCCACGAGCGCCGGGGTCACCGTGACGGCCGCGTCGTCGCTGGTACCGGGAACGAGCGGCGCCGCAACCGGCACCATCGGCGAACTGGCCATCAACAGCCGGTCGTCAGCCAGCTGCGTCAAGGGAAAGAGCACGACCATCTGCACCATCGTCACCCGCCTCGGCAACACGCAGGTGAAGGCGCTGCGTGGCACGCGCACCGTGAAGGTGGCCACCACCGACGCGAGCGGACGGGCCAAGATCACCGTCAGCCGCATCACTCCGCGGGGTCACCTGCGCTTCATCGTTGGCGGTAACCCGCTCGCCGCCACGTTCCCGGGCACCGCGTCCCGGACCTGAGGCACCTCAGGAGCGGCTAGGCGCGATCGTCCGGGGTCGCGCCCAGCCGCTCCTCGAGTGCCTCCAGGCGCCGCTCCTGCTGGTCGAGCATCACATCAATGCGGGTGAGCCGCTGGCTCACGCGGTCGAAGGCGTCCTCCACCACGTGGTGCACCATCTTCTCGCTCACCCGCTTCATCATGGTGATGAGCTTCCCCACACCGGCCTTGCTGCTGTAACCCATCTCCGGGCGCAGGTGCACGGGCACCGGAACGTCGGTCACGAGCTTGGCGGTCTCGGCACGAAGCACGGATGCCTCGGTGCGGATCTCTTCGATCAGCGCCTGGTCTTCGGGGCTGGGGGCATTGGTGCTCATGCCGGTACAGCGTAGTGGCAGACTGCCGCGCATGAACACTCGCCTTGCCACCGGTGTCGCCCTGCTTGCCGC
>CAIPNN010000296.1 GCA_903866425.1 uncultured Actinomycetes bacterium | reverse complement strand
AGCCGGCGGTTGACACGGCGATCTGACGGGCCGAGATGCCAAGGCCCTCGGGCGAGTGCATCTCACGGATGGCGCCGAACACCGCCTCGGTGTTCTGCAGGGGCTCGCCCATGCCCATGAACACCACGTTGCTCACGCGGGCCTCCGCCTCGCGGGCCACGTCGGCGGCGAGGAAGGCCTGGTCGGCGATCTCCCGCGTGGTGAGGTCACGGCCCGGGCCCATGGCACCCGTGGCACAGAACTTGCAGCCGAGCGCGCAGCCGGCCTGGCTCGACACGCACAGGGTGCGACGCCCACGGGCGTGCTTGATGAGCACGCTCTCGATGGCCATGCCGTCGTGGGTGCGCAGACGCCACTTGAGCGTGCCGTCCTTGCTCTCGGCCACGGCCTCGGGCGTGACGCTCCACAGCGGCACCACCTCGGTGAGCTTCTCGCGAAGCGCCTTGGGCAGTGTTGTGACGTCTTCCCACGACCGGATGCCGCTCCGCCGCGCATCTTCCACCTGCTTGATGCGATAGGCGGGCTCACCCCAGCCCTTGAGAATTGATGAGATGTTGTCGCTCACGCAGGCGAGGGTATCGCGATGGGCTCCTCGTACGGGATCACCCGCGGGAACAGGCGCCTGCCGAACACGATGACCCAGGCCGCGAGCAGGCATGCCGCGATGCTGAACACCACGAGCGTGCCGGTGAGGCCGATGGCCAGCGACAGGTACCCGAGGCCCACCGCAGGCACCGTTCCGGCATACGCACACATGTAGAGCGACGACAGCAATTTGCCGCGCTCCTGCAGCGGAACGACCGTGCCGCAGATGACCGTGGCGCCCTGCAGGATGAGCCCGTTGACGAAGCCGATGATGCCGGCGGCAACCACCACGAGCAGGGCACTGCCGGCCACCGCGGCGGCTGCGATGAGCCAGGTGACCACGGCCGAGACGCCGAGGCCGATCATCACGGCCTTCCGGGGCGCGATGTTGCGCGTGAAGATGGGAGTCATGCCCCCGAGGCCCAGCACCAGGAACCCGCACAGGCCCGCGATGGCCACATTGCGCTCACCCAGCGTCTTGTAGAGGTACAGCGGCACGATCGAGAGCACGGTGCCCTCCATGAAGCTCATGGTGAAGGCGGCCGGGGCCAGGAACCCCGCGAAGCCGCGCATCTGCCCCTTGGGCACACCCGCACGCACCTCGATCTTGAACTTCCTGCGGGGCACGGTCTCAGTGGCCACCATCACGCAGCCGAGGCCGATGACCAGCAGCACCAGATGCACCTCGAACGGACGGTGGATGGGGTTGCCCCAGTACTCGGCCACCAACCCGGCCATACCGGGCCCGAGACCGAAGCCCAGACGGAAGAAGGCACCGGCCGCCATGGCCGCAAGCGCGCGCTTGGCCGGGATGGCGTGGTCCACGACAAATGCGGTGCCCACACCGAGAAACATTCCGACGGCCAGCCCCTGCAGCACGCGCCCCACGAAGAGCATGGGCACCGTCTCGGTGAACGCGAACACGACTGACCCGGCGCCCAGCACCAACATGGCGGGGATGAGCACCCGCTTGCGCCCCACGCGGTCGCTCAGGTTGCCCGCCACCAGCATGGTGGGTACGACCGTCGCCGTATAGGTGGCGAACAGCAGCGTGAGCGTGCCGTTCGACAGGCTGAACTGCCCGGCATAGAGCGGCAGCAACGGGGTGATGATGCTGGTGCCCATGGTGAACACCAGCAGGGCCACCAGGGCGAGATATGCGCCCTTGGTCAATCGGGGGCTCGCGCATTGGGCACATCGGTGCCCGACACCATCGCCGCGATGCGCGCGCCCGGCCCCACAACCCGCGGCATGCGGAAGGCCGCGACGATTCCCACAAGCAACAGGGCGGCGGCGGCCAGCAGCGCGCGCTGCATGCCATGGGCGGCGTCGGTACGCAGCGCAGGGGCCAGCAGGCCCTCGTCGGCGGTGACGGACATGGGGAGTGACATCGCGAGCACCGTACCGAGCAGTGCAGCCCCGAGTGCGCCGCCCGCATACCGGGAGACATTCGGGAGCGACGCCGCCACACCGAGGCGCGCCTGCGGCGCCTCGTGAATTGCCGTGGTGGTCACCGGCGCGGTGGCCGCCGCCAGCCCGACGCCGGCGAGGATGAGCCCCGGCAGCATCCACACGTACGACTGCGCCAGCGCACCGAAACCGAGTACGACGCTGCCGATCAGGGCGGTGCCGACCGCGACACGCACCACGGTGTCGCTGCCATAGCGACTCATCAAACGCCCCGATGCCGGCGACGCGATCATGAAGCACACCGCCACCGGGGTGATGGCCAGCGACAGGTGCACGTTGGAGTACCCGAGCACCGTCGAGAAGTAGAACGGCAGCACCAGCAGGGTGCCGAACATCGCCGCACCCACGAGAAACCCCGTGATGTTGGAGTTGCGGACCGTTGAAAGGCTGAGCAGCGAAAGGTCGAGCATCGGATCGGGGGCGACGCGCTCACGCCAGAAGAACAGCGCCAGAAACACGACGCCGAGGAGCGCCATGGCCAGCGTCCGTGGCGCGGCCCATCCCCAGTACGACGCCTGCGACAGGGCAATGAGCAGCGGGAAGAGACCCAGCGCGGCGAGGATGGCCCCCAGCACATCGAACGGGCCGTGCTCCACCGGCGGGCGCTCGCGCATCACAAAGACGGCCCCCACCAGCACAATGGCGGCGACCACAGGGGTGAACCAGAACACGCTGCGCCATCCCCCCACCCCCACGAGCACGCCTGCGATGTTCAGCGCCACCACCGGTGCGATGGCCATGACACCGGACAGCACCCCGAGGGCAAGGCCGCGCTTTTCGGGTGGGAAAAGGATGGCCGCGTACGCAAAGGCCGTGGGGGCCATGGCCGATGCACCCACGCCCTGGAGGATGCGGAACACCACCAGCGCCAGCTCGCTCCATGCAAGCGCGCACAGCGCGGAGGCCAGCACCATGATGAGGATGCCCGCCACCCACACGCGGCGGCGGCCGAACAGATCACCGGCGCGGCCGGCGATGGGCAGCAGCACCGCCTGGGTCACCAGGTAGCCGGTGACCACCCAGCCGGTCCCCGACACGCCCGAATTGAAGTCGTTTGAGATCGACGGCAGCGCGATGTTGACGATGCTGATGTTCAGCACCTGCAGCATCATCCCGCCGGCCACCACCGCCATGGCCATCCACCGCCACCGCGGGTGCTGCCTCAGGCGCGCACGGGCGCGGAGCAGGGCAGGCGGTCGTGGCATTCGCATTGCCGATGCACCGTATACCCCCGGGGGCTACTCTCCCCGCCGTGGCGAAGAAGAAGCGCAAGAGGGTCGTTGAGCCCGTCACCCTCAAAGATCGCGACCTGCTGTGGGACTACCCGCGCCTGTCGCACCTGTACGGGTTGGTGCTCATCGGAGTATCGCTCGGCCTGCTGCTGCTGTCGGCCGTGCTTGAGGCCACCTCGGAAGACGGCTGGTCGTGGGTATGGCTGGGTGTGGTCGTCGGCGTGGCCGGCATCACCGGGCTCATCTTTCTGCCGCTGTTGAGCGTGTGGCTCAAGCGCAGCGGACTGGCCAGTATCCGGCTGCCCGATGCCCAGCAGGCCGACACCAGTCGCCTGCTGGAAGCCGGCGACCGCGACTGGCGCCGCTGGGCGGTGCTGTCGTCGGTGGTCATCTTCATCGCCGCCGCATTCATGCTGCTGTTTCTCGTTGCCGTGCTGGGGCGTGGCGGCACGGCCGAAGGCGTAGTGATCGGCGTGCTGGCGGCATGGGGCGTGGTGACCATGGCCGACGGCCAGAAGATCGAGATGACGCAGGCTGAGGAGGGTCGGCGCTACTGGGCGGCGGGCCAGCGCCCCACGGGGGCCGGCAACCGCCTGGTGTTCACGACCCGCGCTTGAGATCGCGGAACAGGCGCTCGGGCCGCTCCGCGTACATCTTGGTGTAGCCGCACTCGATGCACGTCTCGCCGCGCAGCGAACTGACGCGTCCTGACGCCATCGCCGACCGTCGTCGCTTGAGCGACACGATGCCCGATACCACCGTGTGTTCCATCTTCCCGCCGCATTCACTGCATGTCATGTCCATGTTGTTAGACTAAACCGCATATACCGGGAGGGGGTATCGGTGGGAGCAGGAGACATCAACCAGGTGATCATCATCGGCAGTGGGCCCGCGGGGCTCACCGCAGCCATCTACGCCGCGCGCGCAGGGCTGGAGCCACTCGTCATCGAGGGCTACGGCGCGGGGGGTCAGCTGATGATCACCACTGACGTCGAGAACTACCCGGGCTTCCCCGATGGGGTGCAGGGGCCCGACATGATGATGATGTTCCGCCAGCAGGCGGAGCGATTTGGTACCAGGTTCATCACCGCCGATGTGTCACGCGTCGACTTCTCCGAGCGCCCGTTCCGCGTCTGGGTCGACAACGACGAGTACGTGGGCAGCTCCGTCATCGTGTCCACCGGCGCGTCAGCGCGCTGGCTCGGCATTGATGGCGAGACCCGCCTGCGCGGCAAGGGCGTCTCGGCATGCGCCACCTGCGACGGCTTCTTCTTCAAGGACAAGCCCGTGGTGGTCATTGGCGGCGGCGACACCGCCATGGAGGAGGCGCTCTTCCTCACCCGCATGTGCGAGAGCGTCACAGTGGTGCACCGCCGCGACGAGTTCCGGGCATCGGCCATCATGGCCGAGCGCGTGCTTGAGAACCCCAAGATCTCCGTGGTGTGGAACGCCGCGGTGGTCGATGTGGAGGGCGACAATGTGGTGGAGGGCGTGCGCGTTGCGGACGTGAACACCGGCGAGCAGTCGGTCATCCCCGCTGCCGCGATGTTCGTGGCCATCGGCCATCAGCCCAATACCGAACTGTTCGAGGGAATCCTCGACGCCGACGGCGAGGGCTACCTCATCACCGACGGCACCAACACCAACGTCGAGGGCGTGTTCGCCTGCGGCGACGTGCAGGACACCGTGTACCGGCAGGCCATCACGGCTGCGGGCAGCGGATGCATGGCGGCGATTGACGCCGAGCGGTGGCTCGAGGCCGCCGAGCACGCGGCAGCCGCCGCCAACTGAGACACGAGAGCGAGGATCAGCATGTCTGACGTCATCGAAATCACCAGCGACACCTTTCAGGGCCTCGTGCTCGAGAGCGAGAAGCCGGTGCTGGTGGACTTCTGGGCCCCCTGGTGCGGCCCGTGCCGCATGATCGGCCCGGTCATCGACGAGATCGCCGCCGAGCGCACCGACATCGTCGTGGGCAAGGTCAACGTGGACGAGGCGCCCGACATCGCCCAGCGCTACGGCATTCAGGGCATCCCGTTCATCGGGCTGTTCGAGGGAGGCCAGCTCACAAAGAACGCCGTGGGGGCCATGCCGCGTGCCGGCATCGAGCAGGCCCTCGGGCTCTCGTAGGCCATGCCCTCCTACGACCTGCGCTGTACGTCGTGTGCACACGACTACGAGATCTTCCGCCAGGGTTTTCTGCGCGATGAAGATCGTTCGTGCCCGCAGTGCGGGGCGCACGCCGAACAGATGATCACCGCCGGGTTCGTGGCCGCCAAGCCGTCGCGTGGCGGCGGGGCGGCCGCGGCATCGGGTGGTGGTGGTGGCCACGCGCACGGCGGTGGCTGCGGCTGCGGCCACAACCACTAGGAGCCCGCGTGGCCACCAGCGCATCTGCACCGCCCACCCGTGATCAGCTGATGGTGCGCCTGCGGCGCGCCGAGGGTCAGCTGCGCGGCGTGCAGCGCATGCTGGGCGAGGACTCCCCGTGCGAGGACGTGCTGGTGCAGCTCGCGGCGGTGACTGCCGCGCTCGACCAGGTGGGGCTGCACCTCATCGGCGAGCGGCTTCGCCAGTGCCGGCAGGATGACGGCGGTATCTGCGCCGACGAGCTGGAGCGCAGCGTGGCCACGCTCATGCGCCACGCGCGCATCGGGCGCTAGGCGGCTGCCCCACCTCGCAGGCGGGCGCGAATGCGTGCGCCCCGGCGCTGCACGGCGGGCGCAAGCACCACCCACTCGAGCGCACCAACCGCAAGTCCCGCAATGGTGGCGGTGGCGCCGAGCACCCCCACGTGGCCGGACAACGGCCCGCTGAAGTGCAGTGTGAGCAGGCCGAACACAAGACCTGCCAGGCCCACCCAGCCGGCATTCGGCAGCCGGCCAGTGCCCGCACCGCCCACGAAGGTGCCCCCGAACCACGCGGCGGCAAGCGGGGCCCCGTGCGGCATGGTGAGCGCGATGACGCCACACACCGCCAGCGACGTGAGGCCTGAGGCCAGCACGAACGGCAGGCCGCCCCGCTGGATGAGTGCCCAGGTCACGAGTGCCGCAGCGCAACCGATGGGCACCACCGAGACATGGGCCAGGCCATCGAGGGCGGGGGGCGCGACACCATCGCGTATGTCACCCACCCGATCAGCCGCGAGATAGAGGCCCGAGGCCGAGATGTAGGCAACGGCGCCCATGCGCCCACCCACGCCATCCCACACCGCCGGGCCGATGAGCGACCAGAGGACCCCGGCGATGAGCGCGGCGCCAAGTACCCACACCGGGTTCAGCATCACGTCTGACGACATCATCCCGACGAAGGCGCCGGTGTACCCCGCGCCGGCGGCATTGGCATCGATCGCCTGCCCCGGCAGGCACATGACGCCGATGATGATGGCCACACACGATGCGGCAACGATCACCGGCACGCCCATCGAGCGGGCCATAAGGAGGGTGAGTGCTGCTGCGGCGACGGACAGCGCGATGTCGATCGCGCGAACACGCCCCACCACACGGGAGGTGACCGTGGTGATGGCGATACCCACGATCAGGAATACCCCGATGATCACTGCGGTCACCGTGGGGAGTCCGTCGGAGATCATGAGGAACGAGGCGACGTAGAGGAAGCCCAGGCCGATGGTCAGTACGGAGGCCAAGAGCAGCACGGCGGCCGACGGCAGGTGTGCCCGGCCCTGCCAGGGCTCCTCATGCAGGACGCTCGCGGTGGAGCGAACCTCGGGCTGAAACAGCGGGGAGAGGCGGCCGTCGCTCATCGTGCCGGTGTCGCCGGTGATTGCGCCACCCGTGCCATGAGGCGGCCGACCCGACGCCCATGGAGGAGCCACTCGAGGGCCGCCGTGGCCAGACACGCGATGGTGCCGGTGGCGCCGAGCACCCCCACGTGACCCGTGAGCGGGCCGCCGAAGTGGAGCATGAGCGCCCCGTAGACAACGCCGGCGAGACCCACCCAGAACGCGGTGGGCAGGCGCTCGGGAGCCGCGCTGGCAATGAGCGTGCCGCCCGACCATGCGCATCCCAGCACGGCCATCTGGTCAGGGAGCGCCACGCACATGACTCCGCACACCGCAAGCAGCGGCAGCCCCGATGCGAGCACAAACGGCATGGTGGTGCGGTGCGTGAGCGCCCAGGTCACAAGCGCGCCCGCCATTCCCACGGGCAGGAGGGCCCAGTTGGAGAAGGCGGTGGTGTCCACTGGCAGGAGCGACGGGGCGTCGGTGCCGGTGCGTTCGGCACACCAGTAGACCACCGAGCCCACCAGGAAGGCCACGGCCCCCATACGCGCGCCCACACCGGGCAGCACCGCCGGGCCGATGACCGAGAAGAGCACCCCGGCGAGGAGGCCCGCCACCACCACCCACGCCCAGGGCAGCGTGGGTCCCGGCTGCAGCAGGCCGGTGAACACGCCCGTGTACCCAGCGGCCGAGGCCATGAAGTCGAGCGGTCCACTGGGAAGGGCCGCGATACCGAGCGCGCAACCGATCACCCCGATCGCCACGAGCACGGGCATATCCAACTCGCGGGTGAGGAACTGTGCCGACACCGCCCCCATCAGTCCGAGCGTCACGTCACGTGCACGGGGCCGGCGCGACGGGCGGGAGGTGATGAGGCTGAGCGCAAAGCCCAATAGGGCCAGCACGCCGACAAGCGCCACGAACACCACGTCCGGACCGACGGCGCGCGCCCAGAGCCCGTTGACGTACAGGAAGACGAGCGAGGCGAGAATGGCGGCGCCGAGCACCAGTGTGATCACCGATGGTCGGTACCGGCGGTAACCCTCACGCAGGTCGCGCACCGCGGCCGTCTCCGAGGCCTCGAGGTGGGCAAGGGGTTCGCGTGCGACGGTCATTGCGCGAGCCGGGCGGGGACCTGTGTGAGGGCCGTGATCACGTCATCGTGAGGGCGCGCTCCAGGCGTGCGGTCGATCAGCAACGCGTGCACGCCTGCCGCCTGTGCGCCGACGACATCCTCGTCGTGCTGGTCGCCCACGTGCAGGGCGTCAGCCGGCAGCACGTCAAGGGCCGAGAGGGCCACGGCAAAGATCGCGGGGTCGGGCTTGCGGTGTCCCACTGCCGCGCTCGCGCAGATCACGCCAAACCGGTCGGCCACACCCAACCGCTCCAGATACTGGGGGAGGGCGCAGTCCCAGTTGCTCACCACCCCGAGGGCGAGCCCCATGTCGGCGAGGGCATCAAGCGTCGGGAGGACATCGTCAAACAGGCTGAATTGCAGGCATTCCACCAGCAGCTCGGTGGCGAGCGGCACCGGTGGCGCGCCGGGCCCGAGTGAGGCAATCAGCACGCCGGCGCACTCGGCCCTCAATTGCGCGAGCCCCTCGGCATCGCACCCCGCCTGCATGTGCACGCGGTAATGCGCAATCTCGGCACTGAGCGCTGCTGCCACCCGGGGCTCGTCGT
>CAIPNN010000295.1 GCA_903866425.1 uncultured Actinomycetes bacterium | reverse complement strand
CGGATGACGCGGCCATCTGGGCCTCGAGCGACCCACGTGATGTGCGCACCGCAAAGCTCGATGCCGCGTTCGCTGCATTGGGCGATGCCGCCTTTGCCCCATTCGCCATCGTCAACGCGAAGTCGGGATCGAAGGCCGAGGGGTGCATACCGTGGCCCGAGACTGCACTCGACCCGCTGGTGCCCGGACCGCTCCCTGCGGTGCCCACCATCGTGCTGACGGGCGGACAGGACCTGCGCACGCCCACCTCAGGTGCCGTTGCCGTGGCCCAGCGGTCGCCGTCGGCCACCGTGGTGGTTGCACCCGGCTGGGGGCACGACCTGACCGACAACCTCGCCTGCGCCGACGAGCAGGTTGCGCGCATGCTTGCCGGCCGCCCCGTGCAGGCCAACGCATGCCGCAGCGTGACGGTGGGCCTCATCGCAGCCCCCTTCCCTGCCCCGGCTGCCACCATCTCATCCCTGTCACCAATGGGGGCCAAGGGCAACCCGGGTCGTGTGGCCCATGCCGTGCGGTTCTCCATTCAGGACGGCCTCAGCCAGGTGAATGCAGGCCTCGATGCCGGCCTCGGCGGCATCCAGGGCGTACGGAGCGGATTCATGTCGCTGTCCGGCACCACCTCAGCAAGCGCGCGCTTCAAGGCCTTCAGCGACACCAAGGGTGTGGCGATCACCGGCAGGCTTTCGGTCGTCGGGAACGCCATCACCGGCCGCCTGTCGGTCAATGGCCCAGGGCGCCTCGACGGGTCAATTGAGCTGCACAATCAGAGTGGCCGCATCTGGTATTCGGGATCCATCGGCGGCACCCCCATCTTCATCAAGGTGCGCTGACCGGCGCATCACCGGATGGACGATCATGAGACCCGGACTCGTGGTTCCCGCTGAAGAGCGCATGATGATGCCGATGCTCTGGGCGATGCAGCCGCACGCTCACCACAACTGACGCGATGATGACGGCAATGCCCACGTACTCGAGGGACGCCACGTTGGTGCCGAGCCACACCTTGGCGGCGATAATGGCGACGATCGGGGCGATGACCTCGAACATGGCGGTGCGCTGCGCGCCGAGCACCGGGATCGCCCACGTCGATACCAGCGCCGGCAGCAGAATTCCTGCGATGCCCAGATAGAAGAACCCGCCCACCAGGGTCTCGTCGGTGAACACCGAGAGGTCCGGCAGTTGCGCGGTGGCAACACACAGCACCAGCGCCCCGGCTGTCGACACCGTGAACACCACGGCCATGATGGGCGCCGGGCTCGTCCGCGCCCTGCAGAACGAGAGGCCGATCAGCACAACGGCAATGCACGCGGCCGCACCGAGTGCCATGAACACCGCCCCGCGATCGAACCCGCGCGTATGTTCCCCGCCCACGAGCAGGGCCACCACGCCCACGGCCGCGAGGAACGACGAGATGAGCACGCCGGCCGGCGGTATGGCGCGGGCCGACAGCATGCCGATGATCAGCAGCACCACCGGCGCGAGCGATGCCAGCGCCACGGCCGAGGTCACCTCAATGCGCGATGCCGCGTTGAGGTACAGCTCCTCGCTGGCGACCAGCGCGATACCGGTGATGACCGCCGCGATCCACCATGATCGCCCTCCATGGCGCAGTGCCGCCAGATGCCTGCGGGGGCCGGTGCCGGCAATCACGCCAAGCAGCACGATGAGCGCGATGCACATGGCCACCAGTGCGATCTGTGCCGGGTGGATGTGGCTGATGAGGTCGATCGCCACCACCGCCTGCCCGAGACCCAGGAGGATGCCGCCTGCCGACAGGAGCACAAACGCGACGATGCGCCCAGGTACCGACGGCGCAGCGTCGTCGCGACCCGAGCCAAGCGCGCCAATCACCTGAATACCAATGGCAATCGTGAGCACGGCCACCTGGTACGACAGCGATCGCTGCATGACGGTGGCGCCCTGGAACGGGCCACCCCCCGACAACACCGGTTCAGCCGCGAATCCGAACAGCACGAGCGAGGCGATCGCCGCACCGGGCGGGCCGAGGCGGCCGGCGGTGATCGCCGCCACGGCAAACAACACAATCTCGAGGGCGCCGATGCCCTGCGGAAACACCGCGAACGCACACGCCACAAGCGCCGCGACCAGCGCGGCCGCCTCCGCCCAGGTGCGCGCGGATGGTCGCGACCTGCGGTTGCCGTACAGCACCAGCAGCGCCCCACCCACGACGATGTACCCGGTCACCGACGACAGAATCCAGAGTGCCACGCTGGCATCCAGCCGGTCGTCGGGCAGCTTGCCCGTCACACCCAGCAAACACAGCGCAATGGCATTCATCGGGACGGCCCCGATGACCGTTGCTCCTGCGAGGCCCAACACATCTACGAGGCGGTCGAGGGTGGAGCGCACGCGGAAGCGACGCAGCAGCAGCGCGATGATGACCGCTGCAGCAACATTGGTGGCCACGATGGGGATGCTGGTGGCGCTGAATCCGTTCCAGATGGGCGATGTGATCGACCCGCCCACCAGCAGCGCGGGCCACAACTCGATGCCCCCGATCACGAGCCCGGCCAGGGCGATGCCACCCGGAAACCAGATGCCGGCCACCGGACTGCCGGCCTGGGTGGTGAGGGAACTCACCCAATCGGCGAGCGCGAACGCGACGCCGAGCGGAACGGCGCGGACGAGCCACCACGCCCAGCGGGACGATCGCACGATGCTGAGTGAGGGCCCGGGCACGCGCGGCAGACTACCCGCGCGCACCCCCTAATTCATCAGCCGTTCCACCCGGGTGTGACCGACACATTCGAGGCCCGCTTCACCAGCGTGCGGGTGCCCTTGCCGTTGAGGCGGGTCGTCTTGATGGCGTACGGGCCGCCATCAAGCCCGGTCTCGAACAGCAGGCGCTGCCCGTCCGCCGACACCGCTGCCGCATTGACGATGGTGCCGCCCAGAAGGTTGCGCGTCGCACCTCCCGGAACGGCGAACGTGGCGAGATCCGACACGTCCTCGCCACCGATGCCACCGACGATCAGATTGCCCAGCGGCGACCACGCGGCTGGCACCGGTCCGCTCATGAGCCCTCGGGCCTTGTAGTGCGTGAGCTGACGTGCCGAGGACAGGTCGGGGCTGATGGTCCAGATCTGACTGCGCACCATGCGGGTGCGCGAGCGTCCGAGCATGATGGTGACGTTGGTGCTGCGCATGGCCGCGATGCCGAATGTGCTCCACACCGGTGATGACCCGCGCGCGAGCACTGGGGTGCGTGCTTCGGCATTGGTGACCGGCGCCACGTACAGCGTGCCCGCCGGTGCGCGGCTGCTGTACTTCATGAGGCT
>CAIPNN010000294.1 GCA_903866425.1 uncultured Actinomycetes bacterium | reverse complement strand
TGTGGTTCGGGTGCGGCGATGGCCAAATCGGCCGCATCACAACTGCCGGCGCCGTCACGTACTACTCAACAAAGTTCAACGGCCAGACCGGGACCGCGTCACCGATTGAGTCACTCATCACGGGGCCTGACGGCAATCTCTGGTTTGGCCAGTCCGACATTGCGTCGGTTGGTGTCATCTCCACGTCGGGCGTGATGCTGAACCGCCTGACGCTGCCGCGCACTGGCGGGGCAGCACCGGTGACCGGCCAGGCACCGCCGCTCGTCAGGCCCTGTGGGCTGCGAGGAAGGCCACCTGCTGGGGCAGCACCTCGCGGGCCTCGGGCATGAGGCTCAGCATGATGGCGAAGTCGTGGATAGCGCCATCCACCTCAAGGACCTCGCACGCGGTGCCCGCCGCGTCGCACTTGGCCTTCCAGTCGCGGGTCTCGAACAGGAAGAGCTCGGCGGTGCCGACGGTGATGAGCATGGGCGGAAGTCCGGTGGGGTCGCCGTAGAGCGGTGAGAGGTGTGGGTGCGTGCGGTCCGTCTCGCCTGCGTATGCCTTGGCGTAGTGGTCGAGGGCCGGGGTGCCCATCATCGGGTCAATGTGTGCATTGGCGGACTGCTCGGGGTGGGCCATGGTGATGTCGAGCCAAGGGGAGCTCAGCACCATTGCCGTCGGGAGCGCTTCACCGGCGTCGCGCAGGCTGAATGCCGTGGCCAGTCCAAGCCCGCCCCCGGCGCTGTCGCCCACGAGCTGCCAGGGGCAGTCGAGGGTGCGGACGACGCCGAGCACCTCGTTGAGCGCGGTGGGGTAGGTGGCTTCAGGCGCGCGCGAGTACCTGACGAGGAGCCCCGCCTGGCCGGTCTCCCGGCACAGCGTGCTGAACCAGCCCCAGTGCGCTGCGCCTGGCCCCACGATGTACCCGCCGCCGTGCAGCGACACGATGAGGCCATTGGAGCGGTGCTCGGGGTTGACCCAGGTGCAGTGCACACCTGCGATGTGTTCGTCCACCACGGTGTGGGTGTCGCGGATGGCGTCGGGTGCCTCGCGGGCGTCCTCAACGCGCATGTCGTCCGCCGGCATGGGCTCGCCGCGATAGCGCTGCACCATTCCGGGCAGCAGCTCGGGTGCGCGCAGCATCTCGTCACTCGGACTCATGCGCCTAGAGCCAATCCCGGCTCTTGAAGATGACGTACAGCGCCACGGCGATGAGCACCATCAGTGACAACGCCCACAGGTAGCCGTACTGCCAATGCAACTCGGGCATGTTGTCGAAGTTCATGCCGTAGATCGTGCCCACCAGGGTGGGGGCGAAGATGATGGCGGCCCAGGAGGACACCTTCTTCATCTGCACATCCTGCGCGTGAGAGCGCTCGCTGAGTGCCTTGGTCTCGAGGGTGAGGTTGACGTTCAGCAGGTTCGAGAGCAGGGCGCGGGATGCCTCGCTCTGCTCAACGAGCCGCAGCACGTGGTCCTGCACATCGCGCAGGTACCGCCGCTCCTCGGAGTCGGAGTCGGGTGACGTGGCGATGAGGAGCCCGATCATCTCGGGCAGTGGACCGATGGCACGCTGGAAGCCGATGACCTCACGGGTGAGCTGGTAGATGCGCTTGGACGACCCGCTGCTTGCGTGCTCGTCACTGAAGAGCGCGTCCTCGATCTCGTCCACGTCGCCCTGAATGCCGGCGGCCACAGGTGCGTAGTCGTCCACCACACGGTCCATCAGCGCATGCAGCACCGCGCCCGAGCCGCGCGCCAGCAGATCCGGGCGGGCCTCCAGGTCGGCACGCACGCGCATGATGTCGGGTGCCTCGCCGTGATTGATCGTGATGACAAACCCCGGACCGGTGAACACGTGCAGTTCTCCGAAGGCCACGAGCTCCGTGGTCTCGTCGTACGTGGCCGGGCGCATGACGCAGAAGACCATGTCGCCGTAGCGCTCCAGCTTGGCCCGCTGATGCGCATGCACGGCATCCTCAATCGCCAGGTGGTGCAGGTTGAAGGCCTGAGCCACCTGCGCGAAGCCATCGGTGTCGCCATCGGCCACGTCGATCCACGCCAGATCGCCGTCTGTGGCGGCCTCGGCGAGGGCCACCCAGTCGGTTGACCCCGACGCGATGCGGACCCCGTCGCGGTAGAGCGTTGAGGTGGAGGACACGCCGGGACCGTACTCACGGCCCCGGCGTGACAATCGCTAGGCGACGACCCGCGGCACGTCCGGGTCGTTTTCCGGCAGCGTGCTGGTCATGACGGCGCCGCATACCACCGCGGCCACCAGGAAGATGAGGGCCGACCACCAGAACGCCACCGAGTAGCCGTGCACGGCCGCCTCCGCCTGGGCCGTGGGGCTGTCGGGCGACGATGCGGTGGTGAGAGACGCTGCCACCGCGGTGGCGAAAATGGTGCTGAGCAGGGCCGTACCGATGGAGCCACCCACCTGCTGGGTGGTGTTGACCATTGCCGATGCCACGCCGGCGTCGTGCGCCTCAACGCCCATGGTGCCCACCTCGAACGAGATGGCGAACACCAGGCCAAGGCCCAGGCCGGTGACGATCAGGCCGGGCAGCACGTGCGTGACGTAGGCGGTGTTTGCTCCCAACTGGGTGAGCAGCACCATGCCCACTGCGCCGAGCGCCAGGCCGATGGTCACGGGAATACGCGCACCGAAGCGCGGCAGCAGCAGAGCAGTCGACGTGGTTGCCGTGAGCATGATGGCGAAGATCATGGGCAGGAATGCCACGCCGGTCATCACGGGCGAGTACCCGAGGGTGGTCTGCAGGTAATAGGTAAGGAAGAGAAACACGCCGAACAGCGCCATCGAGGCCAGCGTGAGCCCAAGGTACGAACCCCCGCGGTTCCTGTCGAGCACCACGCGCATGGGCAGCAGCGGGTGGGCCACCTTCATCTCGATGATCACGAACAGGGCCAGCAGAATGACGGCAGCGGCGAGGAAGCCCATCACAGAGGGGCTGGCCCAGCCGTCGGCCTCTGCGCGCGAGAATCCGTACACCAGTGCCAACAGGCCAAGCACCGAGGTGATGGTGCCCGGCAGGTCGAGGTGCGCCTTGCCGCGGCGGTGGTGCACCAGCATGGCGATGGCGGCGATGGCAGCCGGAATGGCGAGGATGAGGTTGACCCACAGGCACCAGCGCCACGACAGGTATTCGGTGAGGATTCCGCCGAGCAGCAGACCGAGTGCACCACCACCACCGGCAATGGCGCCGTAGATACCGAAGGCCTTGCCGCGTTCCTCTGGGTCGGTGAACGTGGTGGTGAGGAGCGACAGGGCTGCGGGGGCCAGCAGGGCCCCGAAGACACCCTGCAGGGTGCGCGCGATCACCAGCACGGTGAAGTCCTGCGCCAGACCCCCGAGCGCGGACGCGGCCGCGAACCCGATGAGGCCGATGACAAACACCCGCTTGCGCCCCAGCAGGTCGCTGAGACGACCACCGAACAGGAGCAGTGACCCGAAGGCCAGGGCGTAGGCGGTGATGATCCACTGGCGGTTGGAATCGCTGAAGCCCAGGTCGGCCTGTGCCGACGGCAGCGCGATATTCACGATGGTGGCGTCCAGCACCACCATCAGCTGCGCCAGGCCGAGTACGGCGAGGATGGCCCACCTGCGTCGGTGGTGGGTCTCGTCGTGGAAGGTGCTCGCCTCGCTGGCGGTGCTCACGTGGTGCCGTCTCCGTGGGTTACCGCACACGCGTGAATGCGTGCGCGGTCAAGCACCCTACCCGCTCAGTCGAGCGTCGTGCGTGCCCAGCGCATGGCCGCGATCATCTGCTCGATTCTGGTGAGTTGGTCGCCGCGCACGGTGCCGCCGTCGGCCAGCATGAGCCACGGCCCCTCGGCCTCCACAAGGTCGATGGTGGGGATGTCGCGGCCATCGGCCAGGCGCTCCTGCGTGACCTGATCGAAGAGCTGGAACACCAGCACCATGTCCGCGTCATCAGCCACCCGCAGGGAGAATGCGGTGTTGAAGTCACGGTTCTCCATGTCAACGGCCTTCATGCTGCCGATGCCGGCCATCGTGTCGTCGGCGCCCTTCAGGGCCTTGCCGAGGCGCGAACGGCGCACCATGCGCAGCGGTGTCACCTTGGGCACCTGTGGCATCAGCGCCACCACATGGTTGGTGTACGTGGTGGTGCGGTTTCCATCGCCGTCGTAGCTGTCGGTTTCGTAGGTGTGATTCGCGATGCGCACCGGCAGGCCGTCCACTGTGCCGGCGAGGACGTCGGTGACGTACCGGCGATTGCCCTTGCGAAGGAGGGGAGTGGCCTCCGGGAAGGTCTCGGTGGCCAGCATGAAGTCGTCAAACCGCGCCTCCTGCGGCTGTGGCGTGGGCTCGGCCGGCATGTCCCGGCCCCAGTAGGCCCACCCGTTGGCGATGGCCCACTCGCGGATCATCCGCGATGAGGCCCGCTTGCCGGCTGCCTGCCACGCCAGCAATGCGGCGAATCCGAGGCCGAGGACGAATGCGACGATGCCGGTGATGGTCATCCAGATGGCGCCGCGTTCCGCGACTGCGTAGATGCACAGGGGCACGAAGAGCGCCAGTCCCACCACCGTCCAGATTGTGGTTGCCCGCATGCGCTCACGGGCAGCGGCCCACCGACGGGCGCGGAATGCGTTGGGCGCTGGGGTTCGGGGTTCGCTCATGGCGGTAATGGTGCCCGAAAACCGAGACGGGCTCCTCGATGAGGAGCCCGTCGGTACATCAAGTGTGGTGCCTTACGGCACCTGCGGCTCAGATCGCGTTGACCTGCTGTGCCTGCGGACCCTTGGGGCCCTCACCAGCGACGAAGTTGACGCGCTGGCCCTCGTCGAGGGAACGGTAACCCGAACCCTGGATCTCGGAGAAGTGCACGAAAAGGTCCTTGCCACCGTCATCAGGAGTGATGAAGCCGAAGCCCTTTTCTGCGTTGAACCACTTAACGACGCCTTCCGGCACGCTATCCACCTTGTTCGGCGAGGAATACCACTGCACGCCGAACTTTGTACCGACGGCTTGCTTCTTCCACGCATTGCTGAGATCACCAGATCGGTGATCCCCCCGAACGCTAGTCCTCCCCCCGGCGTAACGCCTAATCGCCGGTTACGCGCGTTCAGTCGTGCTTGGTGCGGATGAAGGCGGTGAGGCCGAACGCGCCCACGGCCGTCATGCCCATGCGGCGGTAAAAGCCCTCGGCGTCGCGCTCGGCAATGAGCACCTGGTGGTGGAAGGTCTCAAGGGGGTAGTGGTCGAGCACGGCCGCCAGAAGGTTGCGGCCGATGCCCTGCCCCTGATGCTCGGGCAGCACCAGGATGTCGGCGATGTACACGGCGAATGCGCCATCGCTCATGGTGCGCACGAAGCCCACCACCTCGTCGTCCTGTACTGCCACCAGCGCCAGATCGGCACGCTCCACCGCAATACGCAGGCGCTCGGGCGCGCGGGCATGGCTCCACTTGTTGCCCGCGTACACCCCGAGGATGCCCGGGAAGTCGGTGGCGGGGTCGGCCTGTCGTATCTCAGTGCGTGCGCCGGTTGTTGTCACCGGTGGATGCCTCCTCAACTTGGTACCGTCACGCGCCGATGACGACACCGCCGAGTGAACTTCCCGAAAGGTACGACCCGGCGGGGACGGAGGCCCGATGGCAGGGCATCTGGGAGGCCGAGAAGGCCTTCCACGCCGAACCGGTCGCCCGTGATGGCGAAGTGGTTCCCGTTCCCGACGTACCCAAGGCCTACGTGCTGGAGATGCTCCCGTACCCATCGGGCGAGATCCACATGGGGCACGTGAAG
>CAIPNN010000293.1 GCA_903866425.1 uncultured Actinomycetes bacterium | reverse complement strand
TGCCGGCGTCGCGAAGCGACCGGGCAACGATCTTGGCGCCGCGGTCATGACCGTCGAGACCGGGCTTTGCGATGACGATGCGAATAGGACGTCCCATAGGGGCGTCAGTATAAGGAGGAGACACACAACCCGCGAGGACACATGGACGTCACCAAAAGCCGCACCGCAGACCCCACCCGCATCCGTGCAGATGTGGTGGTGATTCCCGTGGCCGACCCCCCGGGCACCCTCGCGGGCCCGCTTGCCGCGGTCGATACCGCGCTCGGCGGCCTGGTGTCGGCGGTCATCAAGGACGGCGAGGTCACCGGCAAGGCCGGCCAGGTGCGCGTGCTGCACAGCCGGGGCGACATCCCCGCCGCGCGCGTGCTGCTGGTCGGCGTGGGTGCCGATCCCGATCGCGCCGCGTGGAGCGCAGCCGGTGCGGCTGCTGCCCGTGCCGCCCGCGACCTGGGCGCAACGAAGGCGGCCCTGGTGGCCGGTGACGACGTCAGCGCCGGCGACCTCCGTGCAATGGCCGAGGGTCTTGCAACCGGCGCATGGCGCCTGCAGGGGTTCAGGTCGGGCAAGGGCGACGGCACGCAGGGGCGCCCGTCGCAGATCGCCGTGGCGGGCAACATCACCCCGAAGGACGCCGCGCGGGTGCAGGCAACTGCACAGGCGATCTCGCTGGCACGTGAGTTGGCCGAGACCCCGGCCAACCGCATGACCCCCACCATCCTCGCCAAGCGCGCAGAGAAGGTGGCAGCCGGGTCGCGCAACCTGTCAATTGAGGTACTGGGTCCGCGCGAGCTGACGCGCCTCAAGGCCGGCGGCCTGCTGGCCGTGGCGCAGGGATCGGCCGAGCCGCCGCGCATGATCGTCATGCGCTACACCCCGCCGAAGGGCGTGAAGAAGGGCAAGGAGGTGCTCGGCCTGGTGGGCAAGGGCGTCACCTTCGACAGCGGCGGTATCTCCATCAAGCCCTCCGCGGGGATGGAGGAGATGAAGATGGACATGGCCGGTGGTGCGGCGGTCATCGCCGCCATGGGCCTCATCGCCGAGCTGGAGGTACCCGGCGAGGTGCTTGCCGTGGTCCCGGCCACCGAGAACATGCCGAGCAGCACGGCGCTCAAGCCGAGCGACGTCATCACCGCGATGAACGGCACGACCATCGAGGTGACCAACACCGATGCCGAGGGCCGGCTCATCCTTGCCGACGCCCTCACCTACGCCGCACGCAAGGGCGCAACGCGCATCGTGGATATGGCCACGCTCACCGGGGCCATCATCGTGGCCATCGGCGACGTGTACGCGGGCCTCTTCGGCAGCGACCCGGCATTCACCGAGCTGGTGCGCCAGGTGGGTGACGACACGGGTGACCTGTGCTGGCACATGCCGCTGCACCCTGGCTACGACCCGCTGGTGAAGAGCGCGGTGGCCGACCTCTCCAACTCGGCCAAGAAGCGCCAGGCCGGGGCCGTGTACGCCGCCAGGTTCCTGCGTGACTTCACCGAGGGCAAGCCCTGGTGTCACCTCGACGTGGCGGGCACGGCGATGAATGGCGACTACGCCACCGGGTTCGGTGTGCGTCTGGCCGCTGAGCTGGCCGAGCGGGTGGCGCGACTGAAGTGAGGCGGCTCTTCACCCTCATCCTCATGATGGCCATTGCCGCCGGCGTGGCGATCCTGCTCATGCGCACGGTGGCCCGCACCGAGGTGACCGACCTCTTCACGGCACCCGCACCCATTGCCGACGTGGCCATCGACGTGGACACCGGTGGGGTGACCGTGGATGGCGGTGCCGACTCTGCGCTCACCGCGCGCATCACGCGCGGGTACGCGTTCTGGGGGCCGGAGATCACCACCGTTGCGAGCGCAGGCAAGGTGACGATGACCGCGGACTGCCCCCTGCTCGGAGTGATCAGCGCATGCTCGGCCGACTTCGACGTGGTGGCGCCGGCCGGGGTGACGGTGAATGCCAAGAGCACCGCAGGATCAGTGATGGTCACCGGCATCGCCGGCCCGGTCATGGCCGCCAGCACCGCGGGGGGTGTTGCTGTGCTGCGGTCGAAGGCGTCCACGGTGTCTGCAACCAGCAGTGCGGGTGACGTACGGGTGGAGACCATCACCGTTCCCTCGCTGGTGACGGCGTCCACATCGGCGGGCAGCGTCGACGTGGAGGTGCCGCGCGGCGCCTACCGCATCGACGCCAGCGCCACGGCCGGGTCGGTCAATCTCAACGGCGTCACCCGCGACCAGGGCTCGTCGAAGGTCATCCGCGCCAGCGCAACCGCCGGCGACGTGAGCATCACCGGCCGCTAGCGGGAGCGGCGGTCTCCGGCGTCGCTGCCGGCGGGGTCATGGTCAGCCGTGTGCGGGCGGCGCACGCGGGTGAAGAAGTAGGTGATGCCCGCACCGAGAATGGCCGACAGGATGATGACCACGATGAGGCTGGTCTGGGTACTGAACACCCACCAGGTCACCGACACCTCCTGCGCGTTGGCGGCGATGAACCACACCAGCAGCAGGCCGGCGATGAGGGTGGCGATGACCTTGGGGCGATCGCTCTTCTGCTTGTGACGCTGCGGCGCCTGCCGCTCTCCGTGATCACTCACCGTCTGCCTCCTTGCGCGTGGCCGCCGTCATCGTGTCAGCGGCAGCGGACGGGTCGACCTCGCGGGCAACCACCCGGGCGGCCAGTGCATCAAGCGCGGCGTCGTCAATGGCGGCGTCCAGATCGCGGGCCATGCGCTCCAGGGCCAGCACGCGCAGGCGGCGGCGCATGCCGTCGCGCCGCCGGGCATCGAGGGCGTCGCCCTCGGCAAGCGCCGCGCGATGGTCGATGATGGCGCCCCACAGCTCGACAACCCCATCGCCGTCAATGGCCTGGGTCAGCAGCACCGGCGGCTTCCAGCCATCAATCGGCACCAGCGTGAGCGCCTGGTCGATCTCCGACGCCAGGACGCCGGCGCCGGGGCGGTCGGCCTTGTTGATGACGATGACGTCGGGGATCTCCATCACACCGGCCTTGATGGCCTGAATGGCGTCGCCGCTGCCGGGGATGAGCACCAGCACCACGGTCTCCGCGAGCGCCTGAACCTCCACCTCGTTCTGGCCCGCACCCACGGTCTCCACGATCACCACATCGAAACCGGCGGCGTCGAGAATCTCCACGGCGTGCCCGGTGGCCTCCGACAGACCGCCCAGATGACCGCGCGTGGCCATGCTGCGGATGAACACGCCATCGTCGAGGAAGTGGTCAACCAGGCGGATGCGGTCACCCAGCACCGCACCATCGGTGAACGGGCTCGATGGGTCAACGCTCACGATCGCCACCGTGGTACCGGCGGCACGCAGGTGACGCACCAGCGCGGCGGTGAGCGTGCTCTTGTCTGCCCCGGGAGGCCCGGTGAGGCCCACACGGATGGCCCGGCCGGTGTGCGGGTGCAGCGCGGCCAGCACGGCGCGGCCGTCGGCTCCCGGCTGCTCGGTCATCGAGATCGCCCTGCCGATCGCGCGTCGCTTGCCGGCCCGGACGCCCTCGATGACCTCCTCAGGCGTCACGCAGTCTCCTCGAGCGCCTCGGCCATGGCCACCAGTACGCGGTCGACCTCCTCAGGCGTGCCCACGGTGATGCGGAGCGCCTCGGGAGCGCCGAACGCACCGGCCGGGCGCACGATGACGCCGCGGGCGGTGAGGGCGGCGTCAAGCGCCCGGGCGCGATCCTCCCCCACCGGCACGAACACGAAGTTGGCCTCCGACGGCAGCGGGTCGAGCCCCAGTTCACGAAGGCCTGCGTCCAGGCGCGCGCGGCCCTCGCGTGCCATCGCGATGCGCGGCGGCAGGTGCTCAGCCGCATCGGCCAGCGATGCCAGTGCCGCGGCCTGCGCAACGGCGTTCACGTCAAATGCGTTCCGCACCGGCGTGAGCGCGGCGATCAGGTCGGGCGGCCCGGCCATCCAGCCGATTCGAAGCCCCGCCAGACCGAAGGCCTTGCTGAAGGTGCGCATCACCACAAGCGACCGGCCACTGCGGAGCATGGCCACACCGTCGTGTGCGCCCTCGGGCAGGTACTCGAAGTACGCCTCGTCGATCACGGGCAG
>CAIPNN010000292.1 GCA_903866425.1 uncultured Actinomycetes bacterium | reverse complement strand
ACGGTAGAAGAATGCCGACCAACGCGAGTTGGTGTAGGTCAGCGGCAGCGTGTCGATGTCCCAGATCGGGTCAACGAGGCTGTAGATGAATGCCGTCTTCTCGTCACGATCGACGGGAGAGGGCGGGATCTCACCGGTCTCAGCACCGGGGATGTAAGTAACACTGAACTGCTCAGCCATGAAGGCGTCCCCCTTGAAATGGTCAATGGGTTGATGCAGCACTCGGAGATTTCACCTGTCCGGCGAACCGGGGTTGAAGGTGTGGCCTCCGGTGGATGTACGCAGCATATGTCACGTACCTCCGTCGCGTCAACGCCCCCGCGAACGTTCCCAGGCCGAGGTGTGATGGCCAACTATCGTTTATTCATAAGGGTTCTTGGCCGCTGCATGACACTCGTGCGGATAATTACAAAGCCTGCTGCGCTGGTGACGCACAGGCACGAATTCCGAAGGACGGGGAAGGAAGTGCTGGGTTGATGTCGAACGCCGACCGGATCGCCAAGCCGCATTCAGCCTCGTACCTCGCGGTCATCTCGATGCTCTGCTGGGGCGTCGCGTACGTGCCGTCCGCCTGGCTGGTGGAGGACTGGCCCCCGCTTATGGCTGCCGCAGCCCGGCTGGGTGTCGGCGGCGCCCTGCTCATTATCGCCCTGCTGGCGCTTCGCCAGCCCATCGGCACCGGAACCGGGGTATGGGTTGTCGTGGTGCTGGCCCTCACCCAGTCAGTGGCCTTCTATGGCGCCACGTTCATCGGCATCGCCCACGAGGGAGCCGGTATTGCTGCCGTGCTGGCCAACACCGACCCCCTCTTCGTGGCCGCACTCGCCGCCTGGTTTCTCAATGAGCGGCTGAGCCGTCGGCAGTGGGCGGGCCTTGCTGTCGGGCTCATGGGCGCGGCCCTCGTGGTGTGGAAGGGGCCATTGTGGCCCCCGCAGGTGTCGTGGGTCTCGCTGCTGGTCATCGGCGGTGCGCTCGCCTGGGCCGTGGGAACCGTGGCGGTGGCCGGAAAGGTGCGGGCGCGGGCGCGACCGGTGGCCATTGCCGGCTGGCAGATGCTGTTGGGTGGGGTCATTCTTGCGGTGCTCGGCCTGGTGTTCGAGTCGGCGCCCGGTGCGCTCGGGGCACGGCAGTGGGGGATCGTGCTGCTGCTCGGTGTCATCGGATCAGCGGTGCCCTTTGCGCTGTTCTACGTCGCGCTTGGGCGGGGGGATGCCGGAAAGGTCTCGGCATGGTTCTTCCTTGTGCCGGTGATCGGCGTACTCACCGCATGGCCACTTCTGGGCGAGACCCCCGGGGTGCGTCTCTGGATCGGCCTGGCGCTGGTGTGCGGGGGCCTCTGGATGGTGCTCGCTCCCCGCCGGGCGTAGCCGTTCGTGGGGCGCAGCGTGTGGGGGTACCTGCATGCCGTGCAACAGATCGCCCAGCGCGGCCCGGCGTTGTTGGTACCGTCGCGCCGCCCGATGTCCACGACCGCCCCCGACACCCCCAAGCGCAGCGCGCACGTCATCATCGCTGTGCTCGGCCTTGGCGCGGTGCTCGGATGGGGCCTTGTGTACGTGCCCTCTGCATGGCTCGTGGAGTCGTGGCCACCGCTGTTTGCTGCGGGCACCCGTGTCGCCATTGCGGGTGCGGTCCTGCTCATCGCTCTTGTCGCACTGCGGCGGCCGTTTCTGCCCGGCTGCTCGTGGAGCGTTGTGTTCATTCTGGCTGCGACGCAGTCGGTTGTGTTGTACGGCGCGTCGTACATCGGTATCGCCTACGGCGGCGCGGGCCTCACGTCGGTGCTTCAGAACACCGACCCCCTGTTTGTTGCCGTTCTTGCCGTGCTGGTGCTGGGCGAGTCGATGTCTGGCCGCCAGTGGTTGGGCATGGCCATTGGGTTGCTTGGTGCCGTGGTGGTGGCGTGGAAGGGCCCCCTGTGGCCACCGGACCTCGACCCGATCTCGGTGGTGGTGATCGGTGGCGCAATCGCATGGGCCGTGGGCACGGTGGCCGTTGCCAAGCGCATCCGCCACGGTGGCGAGCCGGTGGCGATCGCCGGTTGGCAGATGATCGTCGGCGGCCCGGTGCTCGTGCTGCTGTCGGTGCTGTTTGAGGGTGAGCCCACCGCCATGGGTCTTGAGGAGATCGGCCTCATACTCTTCATCGCCATCGTTGGCTCGGCATTGCCGTTTGCGTTCTTCTATCTGGCCCTGGCGCGCGGCGGCGCCTCAACGGTGTCCTCGTGGTTCCTGCTGGTTCCGGTTGTGGGTGTGCTCACTGCGTGGCCGGCACTCGGTGAGACTCCGTCACTCAAGCTCTGGATCGGCTTGGCCATGGTGTGCGGCGGCCTGTGGATCGTGTTCCGCAATGCGCAGTCCGACAGCATCGTGCGCGGAATGGGTGTGCCCCTCGACCTCACGGCGTCTGTCGCTGGGGCGCACGATCATGCAGACGACGCCCGCGTGCTCACTGATGCCGATCGGCAGTGGGTGGCTGTGCTCAGCGAGGCGCTCGATGACCGCCGCATCGATCAGCATGAGGTTGAGGAACTGAACCGTCTGGCTGAGACGCTGGGCCTGTCACGCGCCCGCACCGAGCGCCTTGCCGGGTTCTTCATGGCCGATCACGTGTCGCATGCGCTGCGCGATGGCGAGATCAGTGCGGCTGAGCGGAGCGACCTCGAGCGCGTCGGCACCCTGCTTGGCCTCACCGTGGAGCACGTGGATGAGCTCATTGACATGGGCGACACCGTCGAACTCATGGGAATCGCGGTGAGCCACCTGCCGGAGGGCACCACCGCACGGTTCTGCTGGCCGCTCATGAGCACGGTCGGCGGTGTCGCTGTCACCCCCGAGCAGGCCCAGGCAATGGCCGAGGAGCACGGGCTGAAGGTCGTCACCTCGTTGTTCGGCAAAGCCGATGTGCTCGTTGCCGCCGATATCGACGGCCTCGGGGCGCTCGATCGCCTGCGCCGCCGCCGCGGTGCCCGGCTCATGGTGGAGCGCACGTTCTGGATATCGATCGACGCGGACGTGGACTGAGGGCATTCCCGGGCCACTGCCCGCTGGTAGCCTCGCGCCCGTGATCGTGGCGCTTGCCGGGGGAACCGGCGGATCAAAGATGGTGCACGGCCTCGCCCTCGCGGGTGGTCAGGCCGACCTCGTGGGCATCATCAATACGGGTGATGACGGGCCCTTCTACGGCCTGTTGGTGTGCCCTGACCTCGACATCAACCTGTACGCCCTTGCCGGCGTGGTGGCCGATCGTGGCTGGGGGTACGCCGACGACACGTTTCACTGCCTTGAGGGGCTTGCCACCTACGGGCGCGATTCGTGGTTCGGCCTTGGCGATCGCGATCTGGCCACGCACATCCACCGCACCCTCATGGTCGCCGACGGTGCCACCGTGAGTGAGGTGATGGACGATCTGCGCCTGCGCCTTGGCGTGGAGGCCCGTCTGCACCCCATGACCGACGCGCCGGTGCGCACCATCATCACCACGCCCACCGGTGAGAAGCGTTTTCAGGAGTATCTGGTGCGCGATGGTGCGCGCGAGGACATCGACAGCATCCGCATCGAGGGCCTGGCGGAGTCGACTCCGGCCCCGGGTGTGATCGATGCCATTGAGGGTGCCGCGACCATCGTTATCGCGCCATCGAGCCCGATCGTCTCCATCGGCACCATCCTCGGCGTGCCGGGGGTGCGTGATGCCGTGGCCGCGCGCCGCGACCGGGTGATTGCCGTGAGCCCGATCATCGGCAATGCGCCGGTGGAGGGCCCCGCACACAAGTTCCTCCGTGGCGCCGGATACGACGAGTGCTCGGCGCTGCAGATGGCGCGTATCTATCAGGACGTCTGCGGAACGTTCGTCATTCACGAGTCGGATGCCGGGGACGCGCCGGCCATTGAGGCCCTCGGCATGCGCGCTGTGGTCACCGACATCCTCATGCCCGATCATGCCGCACGGGAGCGACTGGCCCGCGTGGTGCTCGGGGCGATGGCCTGATGGCGGTGCACGACGTGGGCGCCGTGGTGCCGGTGAAGCGCCTGGGCTATGCGCTGGGGCGTCTGTCGCAGGTGCTCGATCGTGATGGACGGCGGATGCTGCAGTCGGCCATGCTCGGCGACGTCCTCACCGCGCTTGCCGGGAGTGCGCGCCTTGGAGAGATCGTCGTGGTCACGTCTGATCCCCGCGCGCGATCGGTGGCGGAGAGTTTCGGTGCCGCCACGGTGGATGACCATGATCCACCGCAGGGGATGAACCCCGCGGTGGTGCGGGGGATCGAGGTGCTCGATGCCGAGGCGGCCCTCGTCATCGTGAGCGATCTGCCCCTGCTCACGAGTGCCGATGTGGACCACCTGATCGGTGCCGCACCCCAGGGGGACGCGGTGGTGCTGGCGCGGTCGCAGGACGGCACGGGGACCAATGCCATGTTGCTCACGCCGTCTGATGCGCTGGTGCCGGAACTCGGCCCGGGGTCACTCGCCCTGCACCTGTCGCAGGCCGCTGTGCGAGGCCTGCACGCCGAGGTCGTTGACCATCCCGGCATCGCACTCGACGTGGACACCCCCGATGACCTTGTTGAGCTTGTGCGCCGGGCACCCGTCGGGGCAACGGGCCGTGCGCTTGATCACCTGGGGATGACGATTGCTGCGCCGGGGCAGGGCACGTGAGGGGCGCGCGCGGGCTGGGAAGCGCACCGGGCGAGGAGGTGCGGATCAGCGTGCTGGGCGCCCTGCCCGAGATCGTGCCGGGCGATGACCTGCCCGCGATGCTCGCTGCCGTGGCGGCCGATGCGGGCGTGCAGCCCGGTGACGTGGTGGCCATTGCCCACAAGCCTGTGAGCAAGGCCGAGGGGCGAGTGGTGCGCCTGGCCGACGTGCAGCCAGGCGACGAGGCGCGTTTCCTCGCGGGTGAGACGGGCAAGTCGCCCGAACTCTGCGAGCTCATCCTCGGCGAGAGCCGCAAGATCCTCCGCCGCCGCCGTTCGTTGCTGGTGTGCGAGACCCACCATGGCTTCGTGTGCGCCAACGCGGGTATTGATGCCTCCAATACGGCCGAAGGCACCGTCGTGCTGCTGCCAGTTGACCCAGACGTGTCTGCCCGGCGGTTACAGCACGCCCTTTCCGACGTCGCAGGTGGAAGAGTGGCGGTGGTGATCACCGATACCCACGGGAGGGCGTTCCGGCGCGGCCTCGTGAACGTGGCGGTAGGCATCGCAGGCTTCGAGGCGGTCCTCGACCATCGGGGCGGCCGTGACCGGGAGGGGCGCATGCTGGTGGCAACGGATCAGGCACTGGGTGACGAGGTGGCCGCCGCCGCCGGCATGCTCATGGGCAAGGCCTCGGGCCGCCCGGCGGTACTGGTGCGCGGACTTGTCACTGCCCCGGCTCCCGGCACACTCCATGCACTCGTTCGCGTGCCCGAGCAGGATGTGTTCCGCGCCGAGGTCGATGCCGACGGGGTGGTGCGCTGATGCCGCTGGGCAGCGACCGCAACCCACTGCGGGTGGCCATTATCGGCTCGGGCCCGTCGGGGTTCTATGCGGCTGAGCACCTGCTGTCGCAGGAAGACCTGGACGTGCAGGTGGAGATGTTCGACCGCCTGCCCACGCCGTTTGGCCTGGTGCGGGCCGGGGTGGCCCCCGATCACCCCAAGATCAAGTCGGTCACCCGGGTGTTCGACAAGGTGGCTGCGCACCCTGACTTCCGCTTCCGCGGCAACGTCGAGTTCGGTACCGACATCGCGCACGAGGACCTGCTCGAGTACTTCCACGCAGTCCTCTACTGCGTGGGCGCGCGGTCGGATCGTCGCCTCGGGATCCCCCGCGAGTACCTGCCCGGAAGTCACGGCGCCAGCGACTTCGTGGGCTGGTACAACGCGAGCCCCGATCAGCGCAACCTCACCTTCGACTTCAGCGGTGAGCGCGTGGTGGTGGTGGGCAACGGCAACGTGGCAATGGATGTCGCCCGCGTGCTCATGCTGCCGCCCGATGAGTTGGCGGCCACCGACATCGGCGGCCACGCACTGCGTGCCCTCAGCGCCAACAAGGTGCGCGAGGTCACCATTCTCGGGCGCCGGGGCCCGGCGCAGGCGGCGTTCACCTACCGCGAGTTGCGCGAACTGGCGGAGCGCGACGACATCGACGTCATCGTCGACCCGGGTGACATGCAGCTCGACCCGCACTCGCTGCACGACACCAGCCACTCCACCGACCGCGGGCGCGACCAGGTGCTCGACCTGCTGCGCGAACTGTCAGAGCGCGGCGACCGGGGGCACGACCGCCGAATCGTGTTCCGCTTCCTGGTGTCGCCCGTCGAGATCGTGGGCACCGACCGCGTCGAGGGCGTCGAGGTGGTGCACAACGAGCTCTACCGCGGCAACAACGGCGATCTGCGCGCGCGGTCGACCGACCGGTACGAGATCATCCCGGCCGACATCGTGTTCCGTGCCATCGGCTATCAGGGCGTGTCCCTGCCCGGCGTGCCCTTTGACCCAATCACGGCGACGATCCCGAACGACCGCGGGCGCGTCATCGACCCGCTCACGGGTCAGCCCCGCGAGGGCGAGTACGTGGCCGGGTGGATCAAGCGTGGCCCGAACGGGATCATCGGCACCAACAAGCCCGATGCACAGGAGACGGTGGAGATGCTCGTTGAGGATCTCCGCGCCGGGCGCATGCGCAACGAGGTGCTGCCCACCGACGTGTTCCAGCGGTTCCTGCGCGAGCGGCAGGGCGAGGTGGTCTCGTTCGACGATTGGAAGTACCTCGACATGCGCGAGACGGCCAAGGGCGAAGAACTCGGTCGCCCGCGCCTCAAGTTTGCCCGCGTCGAGAACATGCTCCGCGCCCTCAGAGAGCGCGATAAGAGCTAGCGCCCTTCGGGCTCCTGCAACCCCTCTGCGTTGGCGCATGGGGAGGTATTCATCGTCGGGCTCCCGCTACGCAAAGGGTCGCTCCAACGATGAATACCTCCCCCTGCGGTGTCTCAATTTGAAGACACAGCAAGGGGGTTCCTTTATCGGTCGCACGACCCTTTGCGTAGCGGGAGAAGGCCGATAAAGGAACCCCCTTGCCCTGACATCGGGTGGGAGGGGCGAAGCCCCTAGACCGTGGTTTCCACGATGTCGTAAAGGGTGTTCCTGCGCGCAGGGATGCGTCCGTGGGCGCGGATGACGGCTTCGAGTTCATCGGCGGTGACCTCTTCGCCGTGCGAGGCCCCTGACGAGCGGGAGATCGACTCGTTCATGAGGGTGCCACCCATGTCGTTGCAGCCGGCGTTGAGCAGGTTGGCCCCGCCCTCGAGGCCGAGCTTCACCCACGAGGCCTGGATGTTGGGGATGAGCCCATCGAAGGCGATGCGGGCGACGGCGTGGATGAGCACCACTTCGTCCCACGTCGGGCCGGGGCGCGAACGCCCCTGGATGAAGATGGGCGACGCCATGTGCACGAAGGGGAGTGGGATGAACTCGGTGAACCCGCCGGTGCGACGCTGGATCTGGCGCAGCACCTCGTAGTGGTTGGCCCATGAGACCGGGCCGTCAATGTGGCCGCACATGATGGTGCTGGTGGCACGGATGCCGGTCTCGTGGGCGGTGATCATCACCTCGGCCCATTCGGCCGTGCGGATCTTGTCGGGGCACAGGTGCTCGCGCACGTCGTCGTCGAGAATCTCGGCGGCGGTGCCCGGCAGCGACCCCAGGCCGGAATCCTTCATGCGCTGCAGGTAGTCGCGCACCGGCACGCCCAGCGTGTGCGCGCCCTGCCACACCTCGAGCGGGGTGAAGGCGTGCACGTGCATCTCGGGCAGGGCGTCCTTGATGCTCTCGAGCACCGACGCGTAGAAGTCGCCGGTGAAGTCGGGGTGGATGCCGCCGACAAGGCACACCTCGGTGGCGCCCTTGTCCCAGGCCTCCTGCGAGCGGCTCACCACCTCGTCCAGATCCATGCGGTACGGGGTCTCGCGGGCGTTGTAGCTCTTGGGCCCACGGGAGAAACCGCAGAAGCCGCACCGGAAGTAGCACTGGTTGGTGTAGTTGATGTTGCGGTTGACCACGTAGGTGACCACGTCGCCGTTGGTGCGCGCGCGAAGTTCGTCGGCCACGCTGGCGATGACATCCACTTCGTCGCCGCGTGCCTCGAACATGCGCACCATCTCGGCCACCGTTGGCGGGGTGCCCGCCAGCGAGCGCTCGAGAATGCCGGCGAGATCGGGTGCGATGCGGTCGAGGTCGCGTACCCACTCGCCGTCGTTCCAGCCTGCGTCCCCCCACTCGCTGGTCATGCGGTGTGCGGGCACGGGCGGATGCATGTCGCGGCCCGGGGCCCATGGGTGGCGGGGGCGTGCGGCGCCACGGCAGTCCACCTGCTGCAGCCAGCAGGTGAGCAGGGGCAGCGCCACGATGTCGCGCATGGCCTCGATGGGTGTGCCCAGCGGCAGGGCGGTGCGCTCGGTGAGCACCTCGGGAAGGATCGCCTCGCGCAGCGTTGCCAGCGCGTCGTCGTCCCAGCCCGCAACCACCAGATCGCGGGCACCGCCGCGTACGGCGGCGATGGCGTCGTCAACGGTGTCCACCACCACTGACACACGGGTGTTCACGGCCGGCAGCGACGCCATGTCGACGGCCTCAGCCAGGCGCTCCGGCGTGGTGCGCAGGAACGCGGCCCTCGCGCGGGTGAGGCCATCCAGCACGTCGGCGCGCGCGGTGTCGTCGATCACCGTGATGCGTCCACCATCGACGCCGTCATCGGCAAGCGCGATGGCGTCATCCCACGAGGTGACGAAGGTGGCGCACCCGCGGTGTGGTGTACCCAGCGACACGGGCAGGATGCGCGCCGAGAGGGATGCGCCGATCGACGCCTCGTCCCATGCGCCCGACTCGCGCGCGGTGCCGCCGTCCAGGCGGTCGTCGCCCAGACGCAGGATGGTGACGCGGCCGGTCACGCAGTCACCGCGTCAAGTGCGTCGCTCTTGGGGTAGCCCTCTGCTGTGGCCTGGGCCTCGACGTAGGGCATGACGCCCGGGTCGACCCACTCGGGGTCAAGCGCGTACTCGGGGTACACCGTGAGGCGCTCGCGCAGCGGGTAGCCAGACTCCTGGCACATGCCGGCCATCAGGCCGAGGTCGGGCCACGGGCGCTCGGGGTTGATGAAGTCAGGCGTCACCGGTGACACACCGCCCCAGTCGTTGATGCCTGTGAGCAGCAGCGGGCCGTAGTCGGCCGACAGGTTTGGCGGGGCCTGCAGATTCATGTCGGGGCCCAGCACCAGGCGCGCGATGGCGCAGGTGGTCATCAGTTCGATGAGCCCGGGCTCGCCGGCGTCGGCCATGGGGGTCTCGGGCTTGGCCCGGAAGTTCTGCACGATCACTTCCTGGATGTGGCCGTACTCATCGTTGATGTCGCGGATGGCCAGCAGGGCATCGATGCGCTCATCCTCGGTCTCGCCGAGCCCGATGAGGATTCCCGTGGTGAATGGGATTCGCAGCTTGCCGGCCCGGCGCAGCATGGCCAGGCGGGTGCGCGGCTTCTTGTCGGGGGCGTGCTCGTGCGGGCCGCCGGGGGCGCAGAGCCGCTCCGACGTGCTCTCAAGCATGATCCCCTGACTGGGCGACACCTCACGCAGCTCGCGCAGTTCGCGCTCGCTCATGATGCCGGCGTTGGGGTGGGGAAGGATCCCGGTCTCCTCCATCACCATGCGGCACATGGCCACCAGGTACGACTGCGTGCTGTCGTGGCCGAAGCCCTTGAGGATGTCGCGGTACTTGGGCCAGCGCACCTCGGGGCGGTCGCCGATGCAGAAGAGCGCCTCCTTGCAGCCGAGCGCCTTGGCCTCTTCCGCCATCTTCAGCACGTCGTCGGGGCTCATGGTGCGGGCCCGGATGCTGTCTTCGTCAACAGCGAACGTGCAGTACGAGCACACGTCGCGGCACAGGTTGGTGAGGGGGATGAACACCTTTCGCGAGTAGGTGACGATTTGCGGACGGGTGAGGTCGCGCATGTACGCGGCCGCTGCCCACAGCGCCGGGTGCTCAGCCGAGGT
>CAIPNN010000291.1 GCA_903866425.1 uncultured Actinomycetes bacterium | reverse complement strand
ACGGTAGAAGAATGCCGACCAACGCGAGTTGGTGTAGGTCAGCGGCAGCGTGTCGATGTCCCAGATCGGGTCAACGAGGCTGTAGATGAATGCCGTCTTCTCGTCACGATCGACGGGAGAGGGCGGGATCTCACCGGTCTCTGCACCGGGGACGTATGTAACGGCGAACTGGTCAGCCACTACGGATCCTTTCGCTAATGGAATCACCCCAAACGGGATGACTGATGCGCGGACCATAGGCGCTGCGTTCGTGGCACGAGGTGCGAACGGGGCACTCTGTTCCATGTATGAAACGTTACGAACTGATGGGGGATTTCGGACTCCGCGTCCAGGTTCCGTCCAGATCGCTGCCACCGTCCCCGGAGGGCCGGCAGCACGGCGCTGCCTAGGGCCTGACTGCGCCCAGGTAGCTGCCCATGCGGCTGGCGAGCGACGAGATCTTCACCACGTCGCCGGTCTGCGGCGCATGGATGTACTGGCCGTTGCCGATGTACATGCCCACGTGGCCGAGCCCCTCAGACAGGATGAGGTCGCCCGGTGCAAGCTGCTCGAAGGGCACACGCGGGAACTTGGCCCAGATGTCGCCGGTGAAGTGCGGAACCGACTTGCCGATCTGTGCGTACACGTACGACACGAAGCCGGAGCAGTCGAAGCCGCTTGCTGGCGTGGACCCGCCGTAGCGGTATGGGATTCCCTGCAGGGAGAGCGCGATGGGAATTGCCGCGGCGTTCGGCGTGGGGTCGGGCAGCACCACCGGCGCGCCCGGCGTGCTCGCGATGCCACGCACCTTCACGCCAATCTGCTGCAGCAGTGCCACGTCCGGCGAACCGGTGGCGGGTAGGCCCAGCTTGCGCTGGAGGATCCGTACGCCGGCACGCGTGCGTACGTCGAACTTGCCGGTAATCGGAATCTTGATGCCGCGTGCGCGCAGACGGTGCTGCAGCTGGGTCACCTGTGCGCTGCGGCTGCCGAAGGGCAGGGGCGCGGTGGTGGCTGCGGTGGTGCCTGCGGGAGCCGTAACGGCAGTCGGCACCGGGGTGAGCGGGACACCGCCACTGCCCGCGGTGGGCTGCGATGCCTGTGTGCCCGGAATATCCGTTGGCGCTGGTGCCGCGATCACAGCATCCCCGCCGACGATGGCGAGTGACAGTGCAAGGGTGACCGCGATGACGCGCGACTTCCGGATAAAGGACTCCTGCTCGCTTACGGGGCGGCGCGCGGTGGGTGCGAACACCCGGGGTTGCATCAAGCACGCGTCGATGACCCTAGGGGTGCACCCGGATGCCCACAACCCCAAAAAGGCCGCAGGAGCGCACTTGGGGGAAATCCAGAACCCCATCGTTGTGGGGCGCGACACCCGAAAAACCCGCTCAGAGCAGCCGGTCATACTTCTTTACATAGATCGTGCCGGATTGATGGTTTTTCCTGTCGAACCGTCCGTTTGCGATGGCGGGGGCGCTGTGGTGGCCCTGATGACGAGGGGTGCGGGCAGCGGCGTGAGCGGCGGTGGCGGATCGCCTGCGATGCGCGCGAGCAGCACGCGGCCGGCAAGTTCGCCCATCGGGCGGTAGGGCACCAGGGCTGTCGTCAGCCCTCGGTCGTCTGACCCCGGAAGATCATCGATGCCGGCGATCGACACGTCATCGGGCACCCGCAATCCCATCTGCCTCGCGGCATCCAGAGCCCCCAGGGCAAGCGGGTCGGACAGCGCCAGAATGGCAGTGGGGCGGGGGTTGGCCCTCAGCGCCTGCCGGGCGGCCACTTCGCCGTGGGCGTCGGTGGGCCACGGGGTGCCCGTGGTGCGGTACACCGAGATCGGGCCCATGCCCTGCAGAGACTCTCCTGCCGCACTGAGCCGGTCGTCCTCGCCCGGCCCCGCGATGACGGCGATGCGGCGGTGCCCCAGGTCGAGCAACAGGCGGGCGAGGGCCCCCGCGGCTGATGCTGCGTCGGTGTGCACTGAGGGGGTTCCCTCGGCCACGGTGTCGACGAGCACGACGGGCCCGCGCACACCGGCACCCGGCACATTGCGCAAGAACACGCGGCCATCCACCGCGTGCTCACCGCCACCACCAAGCAGGACGGCAAGGAGCTCATCCGCAGCACCGCCAAGGTGTCTGACGACGTCGCCGCGGTGGGCCGTGGCCAGCTGAGCTACCTCACCAAGGTGGACGGCCAGCTCATCAACGGGCTGT
>CAIPNN010000290.1 GCA_903866425.1 uncultured Actinomycetes bacterium | reverse complement strand
GGCACGAAGTCGGGGTTGGCGCGCCGGGCACGGCGGTGGGCCACGTAGGGGTGCACGGCACCACCACTCACCGGGCCCGGGCGGATGAGGGCCACCTGCACCGTCAGGTCGTCCAGGTTCTCGGGTCTGGTCTGCAGCAGGCTCTGCATCTGGGCGCGGCTCTCGATCTGGAACACGCCCATGGTGTCGGCGTCCTGGATCTCGGCGTACACGGATGGGTCGTCAAATCCGATGCGCGAAAGGTCGGGCGCCCGGCCATGCCCCTCGGCGATGAGGTCGAGGCATTCCTCAACGGCGCTCAGCATGCCGAGGCCCAGCAGGTCGATCTTCACGAACCCGGCGTCGGCGCAGGAGTCTTTGTCCCACTGGCAGATGCGCCTGCCCTCCATGGCCGCCGGCACCACGGGTACCAGCTCAACCAGCGGGGTGGCGCTCACCACCATGCCGCCTGAGTGCTGGGCCAGGTGACGGGGCAGCCCCGACGCCTCGCGGGCAAGCGATGCGAGGGCCCGCCAGCGACGCGACCGCAGGCGGTCATCGCCGCCCGGCATGCGGCGGATCTCATCTTCCACCGCATCTGCAGACGACCAGCCGTCGGAGAGCCGGGCCAGTCGCTCGATGTCGGCCGGGGGCAGGGCGAGGGCGGTTCCCAGTTCGCGAATTGCCATGCGTGCACGGAAGGTGGGGAAGGCCCCCACCAGCGCGGCGTGCTCGTCGCCGTAGCGGCGGATGATCTCCTCGATGAGACGGGCGCGGACATCGCGGGGGAAATCGAGGTCGATGTCGGGCACCGACCTGAGGTCTTTGTTGAGGAACCTGCCGAGGAAGAGACCACTGTCGATGGGGTCGATGTGCGAGAGGCCGGTGAGGTAACACACGATCGATCCCACCGATGACCCGCGTCCGCGTCCCGGGGGCAGTGCCCGCCGGGCTGATCCGGCGGGGCGCACCTCAAGCGCCACCTCGCGGGCGATCTCGAGGATGTCGCGGTGCAGCAGAAAGAACCCCGACAGGCCGTGGTGGCGGATGAGCGCGAGTTCCTCGTCCAGTCGCTGCAGGGCCTCATCGCGCCTGCCGTGCTCGGGGTAACGGTCGAGCAGCGCCCGCCGGCAGTCGCGGGCCAGCGCCTGGTCGGCGGTCTCGCCGGGGTGTCCGGCAACGAAATCGGGAAACCGGTAGCCGAGGTCGCGGGTGAGATCGAAGGTGAGGCGCTCGGCCAGCAGCACCGACCCCCGCACGGCGTCTGGATGATCGGCCATGCGCAGCGCCATATCGCCAGGCGTGCGCAGCACCGCCTGCCGGTTGCCCCGGCGCTCCGCCTCTGACGCGTCGAGGGTGAGACGGTGGCGCACGGCCACCAGGGCATCCTGCAGAAATGCGCGCCTGGGGTGGTGGGCATGCACGTCGCCCGTGGCCACGACTGGTGCGCCCATGTGGTCGGCCAGCGCCTCAAGGCCACGTGCCAGCGCCTTCGACCCCCGGGTGGCGGGTCGCTGCACCTCAACCCACACGTTGCCCGGCCCGAATATGCCCACAAGACGCCCGAGCGCCTCGCGTGCGTCGGCGTCCCTGCCTGCTGCGAGCAGCCGGGGTACGAGCCCATGGCGTGCACACCCGGTGAGGCACACAAGGCCATGGTGATGGGCCTCAAGGGCCTCCATGGTCAGCAGGGGGTCACCGGCCCGTCGATCGCGCGCAGATCGCGTGTGCGCGTGCGCGATGGTGATGAGCCGGCAGAGATTGGCGTACCCCTGAGCACTCTCACAGAGAAGCGTTATGTGAAAAACACCTGATTGGGGACTGTCCCCAATCAGGGGAAAATACGAAATGGAGAGTTCGGCGCCCGTGATGGGGCGGATGCCTGCGGCGGTTGCCGCGTGGGCGAACTCCATTGATCCCGAGAGGGTGTCGTGGTCGGTGATGGCCAGTGCGCTGTGGCCGAGTTCGGCCGCGGCATCGGCCATCTCGTCGGGCAGCGATGCGCCGTCGAGGAAGCTGAACGCCGTGTGGGCGTGCAGCTCCACATACGGCGGGCTAGGCATGGGTGAACCACTCGCCCACGCGCTCGCGGAAGATGAGTGCAGGGCGACCCGGCTCGATGACCACGTCGAAGTACGAGCGGTCAACCGGTTCGTCGGTCCACCAGCGATCCTGCACCCGCCATGCATCGCGCACGGCCACCACCAGACGGCGTCGGCCGTCCTGCATCACCGCGTGCGGCGTGCCATCGGGCGAGGTGAATACCTCGACCGGGTGTGTGGCCGCTAGGCCTCGTAGGGCCCGAGTGCCCATGTCCGCTCCGGCAGTCTGCTCCAGGGTTCCATCTCCACCAGTCGCAGCACCGGCGCCGCGCCGGGGGCTGCGCGCACCTGTGCGAGTGCCGCACCCGCGCGGCGCATGCGCTCTTCGTCAGGCGTGTGCACCATCGCCATCTGCCCTGCGTCGGGTGGCCCACCGGCGTCGGCCTCCACGGCAAGTGAGGTGACCGGTGCGGGGATCTCGGCCAGGTGTGGCAGCGACGCGATGCCGATGCGCCGCGAATCGGTGGTGGCTTCACGCAGTGCGACCGCCCTGGTCCACGATCCGCCGTCCTCAAGCCGCGCGCGCACCACCATGGCGCGCACCGATCCGCCTCGGGTGCGGGCCCGCTCGGCAATACGCGCGATGAGAATGCGCAGGGCGGCCTCGAGCGCCGGCAGCGCGCCGATGGACTCCTGAAATGACACCTCCTCGCCCACTGCCTGCGGCGGCACCCGCGGGGTGATGTGCGCGATTTCCTCACCGCGGGCCATGTCGCGTGCACGCACGCCCTCGGCCCCCAGACGGTCGAGTACCGATGCATGGGGGAGCGCGGCCACCTCGCCCATGGTGCGGATGCCCAGCTGCGAGAGCGCCTCGTGTGACCTGCGCGACAGCGGCAGCCGGGATGCGGGCAGCGGGGCCAGGAAGTCACGCGCCTCGTCGTGGTGGTGGATGATCACCCCGGCACGCGCGGCCTCGCGCGATGCGAATGGGGTGGGGGCCACTCCAATGCGCCCACCGGCACCCACGGGCAGGGCGGCCCTGGCACGCCTGAGGAGCGGGTCGATGCCCCCGTGCATGCGCACCAGGCCATCGCCTTCGAAGACCCATGATTCGCCGTCGGGTCCCGGTTCGACCGCCGCCCCCAAGTCCTCCAGACGCAGGGTCACACGCTCGGCGGCTGCACGTGCGGTGTCGGGGTCGGGCACCACCAGATCGAGCCCGGGGCATCTGGCCAGCGCCTCGCCCACGCGCAGCCCCGGCCGTACGCCGTGTGCCCATGCGGAGGGCGTGCATGGCCCGATGACCTGCGGCGCACCCGGCGCGGGGCCGAGCGCCACGGGGTCGTCCCACGCCATTCGCGCCTCGATGAGCGCGATGCGAAGTGGGAAGAGCGGGATGAGTGCGGTGATGAGCATACGAACGTATGTTCGCATACTGTGACGACGCACATCAAGCGCCGCGCGCGGTCAGCCCGAGGCCCCGCCCTTGCCCGTGAGTTCGTCGGGGCGCACCGCGCCGGCGGGCGCGGTGACGCTCACCGGTGCGTTCCAGTTGCTGAAGGTGATCGCCCCCTTCGACTCGCCATTGGTCAACTGCACGGGGTAGGGCTCGCCCACGGTCTGGATGGCCAGCGTTGCGTTGCCGTCGCTGCCCTTGACCTCGACGAATACCACCGGAGTGCCGTTCACATCACCGGTGCCCTTCACGGTCGCCGTCCCCTCGGATGCAAGGAGAGATGTGAGCAGGGCATCCTTGTCGGCAAAATCGCTCAGGCCCGCTGGGTCGTCGCCATCTTCCGGCGACACCAGAATCCACTTGTCGCCGATGACCGCGCTCGCCTCGCCCGGCCCCAGCACTGCGGCGACGCCCTCGGGGTCGATCTTGTAATAGGTCTTGCCGCCGGTCACGCGGATTTCCATCGAGAAACCATTGAGCGACATGGTGCCCTTGGACGCATCCGTTCCGAGTACCAGGTCAAGCGAGACCCCCACCTCACCCTCCTCGGCGATCGTGCCCTTCACGGTGACCGACGATGCGGCCTTCGCCGCGGTCAGGCTCTTGGCGAGGATCTCCTTGGCCGGGAGCGCCTCGATGCCGTTGGCCGGCATGTCAGGGGGATTGGCAGCGGCCTGTGCGGCGGTCTCGCTGCTCGATGAGCTCGATCCGCAGCCGGCGAGCACCCCGCCGCCAGCCAGCAGCGACAGGGCAAGCGCTCCCGCGGCGATCTTGCGCGTCATCATGCGGTCCATTTCAGCCCCTTTCGGTTTCAGCACGCGTGGGTTGTCAGCAGGCCCTAATTCGTGGTCTGTCCTGACGCCGATGCGTCGCCCACCGTCGCGAGCGTGCTGGCATCGATCACCTCGGTGGGTGCGGTGACGCTCACCGGTGCGTTCCAGTTGCTGAAGGTCATCGTGCTCGAATCGCTCGCGCCCTCAGCCTTGATCTGCACGGGGTAGGGCTCGCCCACGGTCTGGATGGCCATCACAGCGCCATCGCTCGTGTCCTTGAGGAACACCACCGGAGTGCCATTCACATCGCCGGTTCCCGAGACGGTGAACGTGCGCTCAGCCGGGAAGATGAAGTCCTTGAAGAAGGGGTCCTTCTCGATGAACATGCCGATGGCCGAGAGGGCGAGCCCGACCAGGCCAGCGTCCTTGTCGAGTGAGGCCGCATTTGCCGGAAGCACCAACCACTTGTCGCCGACGAGGGCTGCGATCTCCTTGCCTGCTTCCTCGCCCGGGCCCCCTGCGGCTCCCAGTAGCGTGGCCCAGCCATTGCCCGGCACCTGGAAGTAGTTCTTCCCACCCACGGACTTGATGTTCATCGCAGTGCCGTTTGTGGTGATCGTGCCTTCGCCGGAGTCTGCCCCCAGCACCAGGTCGAGCGAAGTGTCCTTGCCCTCCTCGTTCATCGTGCCCTTCACGGTGACCGACGACGCGGCATTCGCCGCGGCCTGGCTCTTGGCGATGATCTCCTTGGCCGCGAGCGACTCGATGCCGTTGGCAGGCAGGGTCGAGGTGTCGGCTGCGGCAGTGGCTGCCGCGGTGTCCGACCCGCTCGATCCGCAGCCGGCCAGCATGCCGCCGCTGGCGAGGAGGACGATGGCTGCCGATGCGGCTGCTGCCCTGCGCTTCATGGTGCGTTCCATGTGGGTTCCTTTATCGTGGGAGGTGGTGGGTCGGGCCTGACGCCCTGTGCAGTGACGGTAAATCAGGTTGTGGCGGTGGTCGTCCCTCCGCCCGCGGCGTCGGTCAGGCTGCCCAGGTCAATGGCATCGGCTGGGGCAGTCACGTTGACCGGGGCATTCCAGTCGGTGAAGTTGAGCGTGCCGGAGTTGTCGCTGCTGCTTTCCTGTGCCTGCAGCGGGTACGGCTCGCCGGTGGTGGCCACCGCGAGCGTGCCCCCCTTGCCGTCGTCCAACAGCACCACGGGCTGGCCATTCACGTCGCCCGAGCCCTTCACCGTGGCATTCGCTGCGTCCTCCAGCAGCGAGTCGAAGAGCTTGCCCTTGTCGGTGAACGACTGGAGCGCGCCAAGCTGATCCGATGCGGAGGCGTTGTCGAGCGGAATGCCGAACCACTTGTCGCCGACCAGCTGTCCAATGGCCGCACCGCTGTTGCCAACCGAGTCGTAGAACGCCGCGGGCGCCTTCAGGTAGAAGGTGTTGTCGACAAGGCGGACCTGCACCTGATACCCCTTGAACCCGAATGTGCCGCCGGCCACGTCCTTGCCCAGGGTGAGGTCGAGGCTGATCTGCTGGCCATCCTGATCGACGTTGCCCGCGATGCGGACCGACGATGCGGCGTTGGCGGCGGCGGTGGCCTTGGTGAGGATCTCCTTCGCGCTCAGCGAGGCCACACCGTTGTCGGCAGCGGTTCCGGTGGTTGCCGCCGCAGTCGCGCTGCTGGTGGATGCGGAATCACCGCCGCACCCGGCCACGCCGAGCCCGCCTGCCGTGAGTGCGATTGCCGCCAGGGTGGCGCCGAGGCGCCGCTTGGTCACAGTGTTCATCGATTGTCCTCTCGGGAATACGGGGCGGGCACTCAGGCCCGGGGGTTTCCCCAGTGGTCGTCATGCACCAGCGTCCGCCACGGACGGCGCTTGGCCGCCATTGCGGGGGGGAGACCCACCGGAAATTCGGTGGGGTAGCCGAGCGGGGTGATCACGGGGATCTCCATCTCGGCGGGGATGTCGAGGAGTGCGCGGAACTCGTCCTCGGCGTACCAGTGGAAGACGGTGGGCACCGTGCCGAGCCCGCGGGCACGTGCGGCCACCATCAGGTTCTCCATGGCGAAGCCCACGGAGACGAGGTCGGCAACCCGCTCCCAGTCAGCCTGATCGTCGGGGAACGCGTGACGCGGCACCACGAGGCCCGCGATCCACACCGGCACCTGCCGGTAGTTGCCGAGCACCTGCTCGGCGTAGCCGCGTGCCCACTCGGCGTGCTCGTCGTCGCTCACGTCGGGGCCGGCGGGGCGCACGGTCTCGAAGTACTTTGCGCCGCCCCGGATGACGATCTCGGCCACCGCTGCGCGCAGTTCCGGATCCTTCACCACGACGAAGCTCCAGGCCTGTGCCATGCCGCCGGTGGGGGCAAGAAGGGCCAGGCGGAGGATCGCGCTGATGTCCTTGTCGTCCACCGGCTGGTCGGTGTACGAGCGCACACTGCGCCTCAGGCGGATTGCTTCATCGGCGTCCATGGGCCCTCCTGGGTCGAAACGGGGCCGGGTGCCCCGACGCCCGGACTATGCCAGTCAGACGGCTGCGGTCGCCTTCGGACGTGACGCCGGTGCAAGTGCCTTGCGGATGCGCTCGGCCAGACGCTGCTCGAGGGTGGCGCGTGCGGCCTCGGGGCCATCGCTCACCTTGCACCACAGCTTGAGGGGCTTCTTGTTGAGCGCGATGGCGCTCACCAGGCCCTTGGAGACCTCTGCAGGCAGGCCCTTTTGCGATCCGGCCGGGATCTCGAGGGTCACCTTGTCGCCGCCATCCAGACCGGTCCAGACGGCGCGCTCCAGAAGGTGGCGGGCAATTGCGCCATCGGCATCCACCGAGCCACGCTTGGTCTTGGCCTTCGACCCACGGCCGCCGATAACCGGCTCGAGGCCTGCGGCATCCGGATCGGCGCGGTCGGCCTCGATCTTCGCCTTTGCCTCGTCAAGGGTGATGTCGTGGTCGGTGCCGCGCTGGCGCTTCCAGATGACGTAGCCGCAGCCACGGTTGCGCGGGCTCTTCCACGAGTTGCAGCCGTACGTCTTGGGGCGGTCGACGATCATGCCGCCGCAGCCGGGCACGGGGCACTCCGACACCGGCTCGCGCGGGGGAGTGGCGTTGGTCTCGCCGCGGGCCACCATGCCCTTGGCCTCCTCAAGGCCCACTTCGTCCTTGCGGCCGCGCATGCGCTTCCAGATGACGTAGCCGCAGCCGGTCTCGGTCTTGCTCTTCCACGACGTGCAGCCGTAGGAACGGTTGCGGTCGATGATCTCGCCGTCGCAGCCGTCGGTGGGGCAGGGGCCCAGCACTTCACGGTCGGCCTGCAGGTCCTTGCTCTGGATTCCCTGGGCGATGTATTCCTTCGCCTCATCCAGCGTGATCACACGGTTGTCCTGCTGCTTCCACAGCGTGTAGCCGCAGCCGGGGTCGTCCTTGCCGTGGTAGCTGTCGCACGAGTAGCTCTTGCGCTGCTCAACGATGTTGCCCGTGCACTTGGTGCCGTCGGGCAGGTTGATGGGGCAGGGGGCGATGACGGTGCGCTGCACGCGCAGGTCGTCGCGGCTCTTGTCGCCGAACCAGGTGACCACCTGACGGGTGAACGACTCGATCTCGCGCTGGAAGTCGTCGCGGCTCTCTGCGCCCTGCTGCATCTCGATGAGCTTCTGCTCCCACTGTCCCGTCAGTTCGGGAGAGGTGAGCAGGTGATCACCCAGCATCGTGATGAGCCCGATCGCCTTGTCGGTGGCGCGCAGCTGCTTGCCCTCGCGCTCCACGTACTCACGGTCGATGAGGCTTTCGATGATGTTGGCGCGGGTGGCGGGAGTGCCGAGGCCGGAGTCCTTCATTGCCTCGGCGGCATCCTCGTCGTCCACCATCTTGCCGGCGGTCTCCATCGACTTGAGCAGGCTGCCCTCGTTGAAACGCGCAGGCGGCTTGGTGCTCTTGGCCTGCACGTCGATGCTTGCGCAGGTGAGCCGCTGGCCCACCGTCACCGACGGCAGGGTGCGGTCCTTGGGCTCCTCGTCGCCGTCCTCGTTGAGCGCGGCGGCCTCGCGGGCTGCCTGCTTCTCAACGCGGTGGCGGCGCATGGCGTCAACCGCGTACCAGCCCGGCTCGATGATGACCGTGCCGCTGCTGCGGAACGTGTGCTCACCGACGGCGGTGATGATGGTGGTGTCTTCCAGCTTGGCGGGCGGAAGGAACACGGCCAGGAAGCGCCGGGCCACCATGTCGTAGATGCGCCGGGCGTCGTTGGACAGGCGCGACAGGTCGTGGTCGGCGTCGGTGGGGATGATGGCGTGGTGGTCGGTGACCTTGGCGTCATTCACCACGCGGCCGAGCGGCAGCTTGTCGAGGGCGAGCACGGCGCGGGCAGCGTCGGCGTACTGGTGGTCGGCCGATCCCACGCGGGCAGCCACACCCTTCAGTTGCCCCACCATGTCGCCGCTGAGATACCGCGAACTGGTTCGGGGATACGTGAGCACCTTGTGCTCGTCGTAACAGCTCTGGGCGGCGGCCAGTGTGCGCGATGCGCTGAAGCCGTATCGCTGGTTGGCGTCGCGCTGCAGGGCCGTGAGGTCGTACAGCAACTGCGGCGCCTCGCTGCGCTGCTTGGCCTCCACCGACTTGACGGTTCCCTCTGCACCGGTGACGGCCGCGGAGATGGCCTCGGCGGCAGGGCCCACGGCGATGCGGTCCTTGAACGTCTTGCCCTCGTCGACAAACAGGATGTCGCGGTGTGCGTTCTCCACGTCGTTCCACGTTCCCGGCAGCGGCTGATCTGCACCGGTGAACAGCGCCTCGAGCTGCCAGTAGTCCTTGGGCTCGAAGGCCTGGATCTCAAGGTCGCGGCGCACGATCATCGCCAACGTGGGGGTCTGCACACGGCCGAGCGACAGCACGCGGCGAATTGAGCCGGCGCGGGTGGTGGCGGCGCGGGTGCCGTTCATGCCCACCAGCCAGTCGGCCTCACTGCGCGCACGGGCGGCGTCTTCCAGCGGCTTCATCTCGCTGTCGGGGCGCAGTGCGGTGAAGGCGTCCTGAATGGCCGCCTTGGTCATGCTGGAGAACCAGGCGCGCTCCACGGGCTTGTCGTGTGCGGCGGCGGGCGCGCTCTGCAGGATGAGCTTGAAGATGAGCTCGCCCTCACGCCCGGCGTCGCAGGCGTTGACG